>JBJEGL010000120.1:0-2740 GCA_051875035.1 Candidatus Gastranaerophilaceae bacterium
ATTTTTGATGTAATATTACTTTTTTCAATAGCAGATGTATCGGAAGATACCGAATTCAAAAGCATATCAAGTCTATAATCCAACAATAGCGGAGCTTTTTTCATATATTCAATATAAGCTTGTCCGCCATGCTCTCTTATGAATTCGTCGGGGTCTTTGCCCTCTGGAGGTGTAACAACCCTTATTTCACAAGAATAATTATCTCCTGCCGTTAAATAACAAGAATCAAATTGTTTTATATCACCAAGTCCATCAAAAGCCTCTTTAATAAGTCCCGCACTTCTTTCCGTCGCCATTTGCCCTGCAATGTCCGTATCAAATGCAAGATAAATTTTTCGAGAATCCGAATATTTTGCAATTAATCTGATATGATCTTGAGTCAATGCTGTACCGCAAGATGCAACAGCATTTTTAACTCCGCCTGATTGTAAAGATATTGTATCAAAATACCCTTCACAAATCAGAACACTATCCGTGTTTTTAATTGCATCTTTTGCTTTATCAAACCCATATAGAATTCTGCTTTTATTATACAAAATCGTATCGGGAGAATTTAAATATTTAGGATTTTGACCTTCTTCCAAAGCTCTTGCACCAAAAGCAACGACATGTCCGTTTTCATCATAAACAGGAATCATCAGCCTGTTTCTAAACCTGTCAAAGTAACCTTTTTCTCTTTCACGTTTTATTGCAAGTCCTGCCGATTCAAGAATTTGAGCATCTATATTCAAATATTTTTGAAGTCCGTCAAAAGATTTTAAAGAATATCCAAGACAATAAGAATCTATAACATCGCCAGAAACAGCTCTTAGTTTTAAATATTCTCTTGCTCGCTCTGCTTCCGGAGAATTCAGCAAATTGTCATGAAAAAATTCAGCGGCTTTTTTAACAGCTTCAAGAGCAGCCTGTTTTTTTTTGCCGAAATCACCGCCGCTGTAAGTAGTCGGAAGTTCTATTCCCAATTGCTTTGCTTCGTCTTCAATAACTTCTTTGAAATTTTTACCTTGGATTTTCATCAAAAAAGACAAAGCATCGCCGCCTTCGCCACAGCCGAAGCATTTAAAAATTCCTTTAACTCTGTTTACGGAAAAAGACGGTGTTTTTTCTTTATGAAACGGGCAGCAACCCATATAATTAGCACCTGATTTTTTTAAAACAACATAACGTTGAACGACTTCAACAATATCAAGTCTGCTTTTTATTTCTTCAACTGCTTCTTGATAAGTTAAAGGCATCTATACCGCCAATCCGTTCATCAATGCCATTCTATTCAAAAATGAATCTGTTTTTACATACTTTAATGATGTAGGCAAATATATTTCTTTAAATTTTACAAGTGCATATCTGTCTGTCATGCCGGAAATATAGTCGCAAACCGTCCTCTTTAAAGCTTTTTCTTCAGATGAAGGATATCTTTTTTTCAAAAAATCATAGTAATATTCAAAAAGCATCCTAATTATATTCTGAGCCTTATTTTCTTCTGATTTTGCAGCAGAACCGAGATATACATTATCAAACATCCAGGTTCTTAAAATCTTCATATGATAAAAACATTCCTCGGACATTCTGACAAAATCCTTATTGTAACTCGTTTCTACAATATCGTATATCATCTTTGTAAATCTTACGTTTTTGTCTGCCGAAAAATATTCAATGGAATCTTTAGGCAAATCCTCTGCTTTAATTATTCTTGCTCTCACTGCATCATCGATATCATGGTTAATATAAGCAATCTTGTCCGCAAGCTGTACAATTTGTCCCTCAAGCGTAAAAGCCGGTTCCAATGCGTAAGAATGACATACAATACCGTTCAAAGTTTCTTTTGTAAGGTTTAAATTTTCAATAATTTCCGCAACTCTTACACTCTGTTCATTATGACGATATCCGCCTTCCATAATTTCATTCAAAACAGACTCGCCGCTATGTCCGAACGGCGTATGACCTATATCATGCCCCAAAGCAATTGCTTCGGTTAAATCCTCATTCAGTCGTAACGCCTTGGCAATTGTTCTCGAAACTTGTGAAACTTCAAGAGTATGCGTCATTCTCGTTCTGTAATTATCATCATCAGGAGAGAAAAAAACTTGCGTTTTATGTTTTAATCTTCGGAATGAACCGGAATATAAAATTCTGTCCCTGTCCCTTTGAAAATCCGTCCTCAAAGGACAAGGCGTTTCCGATATTTTGCGTCCTCTTGACTCTCTGCTCTTCGCCGCATATTGGCTTAAATATTGGAATTCCGTTTCTTCTGATATTTCTCTGATTGATTTCGTTCTTAAAACCATTTTCACCCGCCTGTCAACATTGTACTTCAAAAAATTATTCCTTCAAAGTTGTAAACTTTTATTTGAAAATCTTTTTTAAGCTATTGATTATTTATTTTGTTTAACATATTATTCAAACACAAACAGAATTTTATCGAAAGGAAATATATCATGTCTATCGAATGCGAAATCTGCGGAAAAAAATCATTAAAAGCAGCAAAGATTTCATTTTCACACAAACAAAATGTACACAGACAGTTCCCTAACCTTCAAACTGTTAAGGTTAATCAAAACGGTACTGTAAAGAAAATCAAAGTTTGTACTTCTTGTCTCAGAGCAGGCAAAGTTGAAAGAGCTTTGTAATCAAATTTTTAATTTGATAAGAAAAAACAATCATAAAGAGTCTTTCTGACTCTTTTTTTTTAGAAAGAAATTATATGAAAGAAATAATGCCTTTTAACGAAATGATAGACGAA
>JBJEGL010000121.1:0-2735 GCA_051875035.1 Candidatus Gastranaerophilaceae bacterium
CGTTATTTATTTCTGCATTGTCAAATATTCTTTTTGCATTAAGCCCTCTTATTATCCCATCTCAAACGCAATTCATGGGACAATCGTTATTATTATTAGTAATGTCTTTCTTTTGGGGTGTTAACGGATGGTTCCAATCAGCGGGATTCCCTGTTTGTACAAAAGTGTTAACTTATTGGTGGTCAAACAAAGAAAGAGGTACTGTATGGTCTGTTTGGGCAATTTCTCATCAATTAGGAACTTGTATTGTCTTTTTACTTGCAGGATATCTAATTCCTAAATACGGCTGGGAGTCAGCATTTATTGTTCCTGCTTTTTTAAATATATTATCCTGTATATATATTGCTAAAAATATGCATGATATACCTCAAACTATGGGATTACCCGATATTGAAATCTATAAAGGGGAAGAAAAAGCTCAAGTTCAAAAAGAAGAAGATGATGATTTATCTTATTTTGAAATTTTGAAAAAGTACATATTTTTCAATCCGACAATGTGGATACTTGTTGCTTCGTTTGTCTTTGTATACATATTCAGATATGGTACGGAAGATTGGATTATTAAATATTTAGTTGAATTTAAGGGAAATACTCTTGAAGTTGCAACACAAAAGCAAACTTTCTTACCGCTTTTTGGTATTGCGGGAGTTTTATTGGCAGGAGTTATGTCCGATAAAATGTTTCATGGTAAAAGAATGCCTGTAAACATATTCTTTTGTGTGGGATTAATAGTGTGCCTGTTCGGCTTAATGGAAAATTCCGGTAATGGATTATTATCAACAATTATTGATTATATTTGTCTTTCGGGAATCGGTTTATTTACTGCGGGACCTTTAATATTTATTGGCGGACTCTGTGCCGTTGAATCAACTTCTAAAAAAGTTGCTGCAGCAGCTACGGGTTTTTGCGGCGTTTTCGGATACTTAGGAGCAATGTTATCAGGTATCGGAACAGGGTATTTTATTGATAATTTTGGATGGCAGTCCGCATTATGGTTTTGGATAATATCTGCAGTTTTATGCATAGTTATACTGCTTCCGTTAATCAAAAAATAAATGCAATTCCTGTTCATTTTTACAAATAAACAATTTGCCAAAATTCAACAAATGTTTTAAAATTTTCTTATGATTTTAAGAGTATTATTATTATTTTTGTCGTTTATGATTCTTGTTAATTTAATAATAGTAACTTTGTGTTATGTAACAAATCAAAATATTTATGCAAAATATGGTAAAGAAATTCTTATAGGTTTTGGCGTTTTTATTATGTTAGTAACTGCATTATATATTGCATTAGCTTTAATAGGTTTAAAGTAGAGGGGAAATAATTATGATGAATTTTGAGAACAAGACATCCGTAACATTTATTACCGGTATCTTACTTCTTTTATGCTTTCTTGTTTTATGTAATCCTTTTGCAATGGTAGGTCCTGGAGAAAGAGGAATAAAAATAAAATTAGGAGAGGTTGAACCTGAAAGTTACGGTGAAGGTTTACATTTAGTTTTCCCGTTTATACAAAAATTCAAAGTTATGAACATTAAAACACAAAAAAATACATATACCACATCCGTTTATACAAAGGACATTCAACAAGCAAGAATAACTTACGTAATTAACTTTAATGTGCAACCGGATAAAGTACATAAATTATTCCAAAATGTCGGAACAGATTATTTAAGTACCATTGTTACACCTGTTGTAGAAGGAACAATAAAAGATATAATAGGTAAATGGAATGCTCAAGATTTGATTGCAAACAGAGAAAAAGCAACTGGTGATATATTGTTTAAGCTTCAATCTTCGTTAAAAGACAATTATATTAACGTAACAGATTTTCAAATAACCGATATAAATTATTCCGAAGTATTTGAGCGTGCAATTGAAAGTAAAGTTACTGCTGAACAAGAAGCTTTAAAAGCAAAAAATAAAACGGTACAAGTTGAAGAAGAAGCAAAGCAAAAAGTGATTGCTGCGGAAGCAGAGGCAAAATCAATGGCAATTCGAGCAAAAGCACTCAGCCAAAATAAATCCCTTGTTCAGTACGAAGCCGTACAAAAATGGGACGGTAAAATGCCTCAATATATGTTAGGCTCAAGTGTACCTTTTATCAACGTAACTCCGGAAAGTGTAAAAAGATAAATATAAAATTTCCAAAATAGCAGATGGCTTAACTTTAAAATGACGTAATTAACTATTATCTAAGGGCGTATCTCTAAATTTAAAAAATTTTTCAGCAGCTTACGCCCTCTCCTCGGGAATGAAATTAAATATTTTATTTTTCTTTCAAAAAATTTTTTACTACCGCATAAGCACAATAACTTCCAGAAACTGCCGTCACAAAAGAAATTGAACCTGGTGTTATTTTATCAAACGTAACAACCTCTCCGGATTTTAAAGTCACTTCTTCTCGTTTTTGAATTTTTTCTAACGGTTTTAAGTTTTCTTCGGAGTAAACTGCTGTGATTCCTTCTGTAATTCCTTCTTTTGCCAATATTCTGATTATATTTGCCGCAAAAGCATTTTTTATCTTTCCTGTTTCTGAAATCTCTTTTACAACTAATTGTGTCGGGTCAAGTTTATTCCCTGCCCCCATTGCACTTACAACAAAAACATTATTCGTCTTGCAATATTTTAAAAGTTGAATTTTTGATTTCATTGTATCTATTGCATCTAAGACGGCATCAGCTTTTTGTGAACAAATTTCATCATTTAATTTTTCATTATAAAAATCATCA
>JBJEGL010000122.1:0-2728 GCA_051875035.1 Candidatus Gastranaerophilaceae bacterium
GGTATGATTATCGGTGCGGAAAAACCTGTTGTATCAAAAGCGGGAAGAATGGCAATTGCAATGAGAGAAAAGAGTGCAACAGAAGCTATTGTTATAGGTTCTGCACTTGTAAGTTATCTTGCAAAAGAAAAATTAACTTTATCTGAGGCGTTAGTAAAATTATTTGACGATAATAAAATTGTCGGAAAATTTGATGTACGTGAAGATATTGCTTATTATAACGAATCGGAACCGGATATTGCCAAACTTACGGCAGCAAAGAAAGACGGTGAAGCAAAACGTACAAAAAATGATATTTTCTATCTTGCAATAGCTATGGCTAAGAGAGAAGGTAAAATATCGATTGATAATGCAAAAGATATTTTTGTTTCAACATTCGGCAAAGAACTTGATTTTTCAAACCTAAAAGATGTATTGTTTGTAGGTGACGGAACATATCTTTTGTTTGATGATAAATATATAGAAATAAGACCTTCCGGAACAGATGCAAAAACAAAAGCATACGGTGCAGGTTCTGATAAAGCTAATCTTTTGAAGTTTGCAAAAATACTCGGAAATTATTCCGGTGACTTAAATGATACTTATCTCAAATATATTGATAAAGCATACTATGATAATGCAAAAGCAAAATCGGCAGTAGTATATCAAGAATTTACCGATAAGGATGCAAATAATGTCCCGTTTGTTATTCCTGATTACGCAGAAACAATAGGCTTATAGAAAAGGAGATATAAAATGGCAGATGAAGGAACAATGTTAGCGACGATTGCAAGAAGTGCAACCGAACAGCTTCAAATCGCTATCAAAACATATAAAGGTAAAAGTTATCTTGATTTAAGAATTTTTTACACAACAGATGACGGTCAAACATGGCTTCCGACGAAAAAGGGCGTAACTGTTGCACCTGATGCTTTAATGACGGTAAAAGATGCTGTAGAAAAAGCAATGGAAGAACTCTTAAGCAGTGAGGATGCAGACGTTTAATGACGGAGTTGACTGATAAAAAAGTCAAAAATAATATCGGGGGCATATTGAATAAATATGCCCTTGTTATTACGGATGTCAACGGACTTGGAACAAAGGCATTCAGCTACTTAATACCGGAAGATTTAAGGCAAAAAATCAAATTTGGTTCGCCTGTTGTTGTTCCTTTTGCTTCAAAAAATGCTGTAAATGGTTTTGTGGTAGGCTTTTCAGATACAATAGACGGGGATTTCAAAGTTAAATCAATTATTGATATTCTTGATGAAGATGTTGCCTTTACTCCTGAGTATATGCAGTTATTACTTTGGACAGCAAAATACTATGTTTGTGATTTGAATTCGGTTATACAAACAGCAGCAGCTTCAAAACTATTCGGTAAATTCAAAACTAAAATTACCCGTTTAAACAACGATATTCCGATAGGACTCAGTTCTGATGAAATGAAAATTTTATCGGCATTAAATGTTAATGAACCTGTTTTGGATTTAACACTCAGAAAAAAAGTTCATTTAACAAGAGAGAAATATGCAAAGGCTTTAAGAAAATTGAAGCTTTTAGAGTTAGTAAACGTTGAAAATATTTTAGAAAATCAAAAAATTAGTGAAAAATATCAAAAATATGTTAAATTTTGCTCAAAAAACACCGTGAATACACATTTTCTAAAAATATTAGATGTTTTAGAGAAACATATAGAATTACCTGTTTCGGAATTATTGAAATTAGCAAAAACGACTTTATCAACTCTAAAAAAATTAGAGGGAGCTAATCTCGTTGAGATTTTTGAAAAGCAAATATACAGAAATCCGTTAAATATTTATGTGAATGAAAAAAACACCGATTTCCCGAAACTTTCGCATGAACAGCAAACTGCATTTGAAAAAATAAAAAAAAAGATTGATAATAAGCAAACAGCTCCTATCCTTATACACGGTGTTACAGCTTCAGGAAAAACAGAACTTTATTTTGCTTTAATGAAAAAAGTTATTGATGAAGGTAAAAATGTTTTATTTTTAGCTCCGGAGATTGCTATTGCTTCAATGTTGGTCAAAAAAACGGCACTTCGTTTCGGAATAGACAATGTTGCAATTTGGCATAGTTCTGTTGCTGATTCTGAAAAATATGATATACGAAAAAGATTAAAAGACAATAAAGTTAAAATACTTGTGGGAGCAAGGTCAGCAGTCTTTGCACCGTTAAAGAATATTGGCTTAATTGTTATTGATGAAGAACACGAAAATTCCTATAAACAAACTGCACCTCAGCCATATTACAATGCGTGTGAAGTTGCGGAAAAACTTGCAATTATTAATGACGCAGCCATTATAAAGGGCAGTGCAACACCAGATATTTGTTCTTATTATCATGCTGTTGAAAGCGATAATTTAATTGAATTAAAAGAGCGTTTTAATAATGCCCCGCTTGCTCCGGTTGAAATTGTTGATATGAAAGAGGAAATTTCTGACAAAGGTCAAAGAAATTTTTCTAATTATTTGCTTAGAAAAATTGGAGAAAATCTTGATAATAAAAAACAAACAATTCTTCTTATGAACAGACTTGGCTTTTCAACTAAGATTCAATGCCGTTCGTGCGGAGAAATATTGACTTGTCCGCATTGTTCGGTTCCGCTTGTTTATCATAAAAAAAGTGATACGTTCAAATGTCATTGGTGCGATTTTGAAATGAAAGTTCCTGATATATGCCCTAAATGCAGCTCTGTTGATTTTAAGTTTTCGGGCATGGGAAC
>JBJEGL010000123.1:0-2722 GCA_051875035.1 Candidatus Gastranaerophilaceae bacterium
TGGATGCAGATATTTTTACGGAAAGTGCATTAAATGGCGGCAGTGTTCAAATTCCTACAACAGATATCAAGTTATGGATTGACCCGAGCAACGGAAAATACCTCGGCAAATATGATGAATTTAAAATAGAAGGTGACGGCATTGTATATGGTAAAGCAGATAACGGTAAAGTTAAGACTCCTTTATATAAAATTGCAATAATGAATTTCCATAACCCACAAGAACTTTTTGAAATCAAACCTTTACAATTTATTGAAACTGAAGAATCCGGCAAACCGGTTGTCAGCACAGGTGAAGTCAGAGGCGGTCTTATTGAACTTTCTAATGCAGGTTTAGGAGGTAATACAAACTTCTTCAAAATGGCAAATACTCAATTAAGTATTACCAATAAACTTGTTCAAACAAACAAACAACTGCTACAAGAAGCAATTGAGCTTATGAGCAGTTAAACAAATTCATTAATCAATCAAATTCCATTCTTACTTGCCGGTTAGTAGCCGGCTTTTGTTTTGTAACAAAACTTTGAATAAATAAAAAAAAATAGCCATGCCTAATTTTCTTTTATTATAATGGTAAAAACAAATAATAAAGGGGATTTTTATGGTCGATAGCCTTGAAATTTTACCAAAAACAGTAAGGGAAATACTTCAAACTGATAACAGCGGCATATTAGATTTATGCAAAGCCGGAGATATCAAACTTCGTCAAAATGAAAAGGGTTTGACATATTTTACAAATGAAGATGTAAAAATATTAAAAAGGATACAAGAAGTACAGAACAAGGCAAAATATCACGAAGAAAAATCCTATAAATTGAAAAATAACTTAAGAAAGCTGCCAGCAAAAAAACACAATGACATGCAGCAAACGGAAAAAGAAAAAAAAGATGAGTCTATACTTTTGTTAAAGCAAATCACATCTGCGGTAAAAAATATTGAAGATGGTTTTTATAATAAGTTTGCAATACTCTTAGAAAACAAGTTAGATGATAAACTTGAAGAAAAATTAGGTGGCATTGATGAAGTAATACTTGAGCTTGTTCGTGCCAAATCCGAAGCGGAACAAATGCGAAAAACGATTGCAGAAAATACAAAAGAAATATATTCATTGAAAAATGAACTTTCCACATATAAAAAAATATTCGGAAAGTTTTATATAAAAGAAGAAATTCAAGACGAATTTGACGTTTAATTTTTATGATGAATAAAGTCTGTTTTTATAGGATTCAAGTCATCATCAAATGTTACAAAAGCATTGTTGAGAACTTTTAAATATTTTGCCGGTGTAATGTTCATCATAAAAGCAGCATCTTCAAATGTCAAAATATTCGCTTTTACAAGCCGTTTTAGAATATCAGGCTGAAGCATTCCGCTGCCTGCCAAAACACCATCAGTGTTATAAAAACTACCGTTATTGTAATTAACTGTTTGTCCTGCAAACTCACATTCATCTTTTCCACCGTGAGTCATAGGTAAAGCATCACTAATTAAAATTATTTTGTCATGTGGTTTTGTTTTAAAAACAGTTTTTAAAACATCATCAATAACATGATTTCCATCCGCAATCATTTCAACAAACATATTATCATCTGAAAGAGCAGAAGAAATTATATTTTGAAATTTATGAGTTAAAGGCGGCATAGCGTTAAATAAATGAGTTACCGAATCACACTCTGAAAGGTTGTAAGTCATAGTATGTCCCGCTTGTACAAAAACAGCACGGGAATGCAGATATTTGCACAATGCTCTGTTATTATCAAGTTCGGGAGAAATTGTAACTATTTTGATGATATCATCATCCAACTTTTTATAATTTGAAATTGTCGGCTCTAAAATGTATTTTTCTTGATGAATACCTTTTTTAAAAGGATTGATAAAAGGACCTTCAAGATGAACACCGCCTATTAATGCCGAATCAGCAGGTTGTTTTTTTTGTGCCGATTTGACTTTTTCAATTTGCTCTTTTATTTGACCGACAGGAGCCGTCATTAGAGTAGGATATATCCTTGTAACCCCTAATTTAGCTATCTTTACTGCAACCTCAATAATATCATCAACATCACAGTTCATAAAATTCACGCCAAATGCACCGTGAAAATGAGTTTCAATAAATCCTTCCGTTTTATACATTTTACTTACCTCAATGACTCAATGGCTTTTTTAATATCGCTGCTGCCGTATACATAACTTCCCGCAACAAGAGCATTTGCACCATAATCAGTACAAATTTTTCCGGTAACATCGTTAATACCGCCATCAACTTCTATTATTATATTCTGTCTACAATTAGCTTTAATATATTTTATTTTTTCTGCACAATCCGGCATAAAAGCCTGTCCGCCAAATCCGGGCTCAACAGTCATTATTAATACTAAATCAATCTTATCCAAATAATTTTTAATTTCTTCAGGTTTTGTTTTGGGCTTTATTGATAAACCGGCTTTTAAGCCAAAAGAATGAATTAAGTCGATAACACTATTCGTGTTTTCCATTGTAGCTTCGTAATGAACGGTAATATAATCAGAGCCTGCATTAGCGAAATCTTTTATATATTTTTCCGGATTTTCAATCATCAAATGCACATCAAGAATAAGGTTTGTAACTTTTCTCAATGCTTTTACGACAGGAGCACCAATAGTAATATTCGGAACAAAATGCCCGTCCATAACATCGATATGAAGCCAGTCAGCTCCGCAACGTTTCATATTTTCAAACTCTTCTCC
>JBJEGL010000124.1:0-10175 GCA_051875035.1 Candidatus Gastranaerophilaceae bacterium
AGAAGCAGAAAGACAAAGAAGAATTGCTCTCGGGGAAGCAGATGCAATAAAAGCAAGATATTTTGCAGAAGCAGAAGGTATAAAAGCTGTACTTGAAGCAAAAGCAAAAGGTTATGAAGAACTTGTTAAAATCAGTGATAACAAACCTGAAATTGCTACAAGCTTCTTAATGATTGAAAAGATTGAAGATATTGTTGAAAAACAAGTTGAAGCAATCAAAAATATCAAATTTGATAAAATTACAGTTTGGGATGGCGGAAGCGGCAGTGCAAACGGAAGTACAACAGCAAATTTTATGCGAGATTTAATCAAAGCACTTCCGGCAATGCATGATTTAGCAAGTCAAGCAGGCATAGATTTACCTCAAATTTTAGGAAAAGTTGCTTCTCAATCAGAAAATAAAACAGACGAAAAAGAGAAGAAAAAAGAAAAATAAGAGATATACCAAATAAAAAGAGTGAAGCTAAAACCTTCACTCTTTTTATAGACATAAAAGGGAAAAAATAGTATCATTAGCAAAAAAGGGTATTTATATGGCTTTATACTTACTAAAATATCCTTATCGAAAAATATTATTACCGTTAGCATAAAAACTGAAATGGTTGAATCCTGATGTACTTGGGTATTTTGCAACATTTATGGACTATGATTTTATTTATTATATTGGGACAAATTACTGTATTTAACAGACTAAATGCACAATTAAAGGAATGTAGAAAATTAGATTGGATTAAATATAGAAAAACAGATAAAAAAGTTATAATTATATATGATTCACAAACTGGCAACACTGAAAAAACTGCACAACAAGCATCTGAAGCATTAAATTGTCCAATCATCAACGTAAAAAATTTAAAAGAACAAGATTTATCGGCGTATGATTTAGTAATTCTTGCAACACCACATTTGGGTCGTAAAATTATAACACCTGATATGATTAATTTCTTAGAAACAGAACACAATATGTTCCGATTATCCCTCTATATATAAACGGACCGGATAAAATATTACCAAAGATTGATTCAATTCTTGTTCCTTTTATATCTGATATTTATGTTGCAGATACCGAATATTATGATGGAACTACAGCAAAAAACTTTACAAAAAGAATTAGGGATATAGTAGAAAATTTATATCTTATACATAAGAAAAAAGAAGATATATAATACTATATTGCAAGCACGTACATATAAATTAATAAACCATAAAATTTAAGCAATTAACAAAAAAAATTTTTTTTATTAAATATAGTGAAAAATAACACGAGGTATTATTATGGGCATTAATTTTCCGGGAACCATCAAAACTACACAAGCTGCGTATTCTGCAGAAGCACAAACAATTACAAAAGATTTAAAAACAACAGCCGCCGCTATGGATTCAGCAACCGCTGCAGATGAAGACGTTAATCTGCAAATTGATAATGGAGCTGATTTTGATGACACAGTAAATTCAACTGAGGATTTGTCCAAAGCAACTGCCGAAGAACTGTTAGAAAAGAAACAATTAATTGAAAATACGATTGCGAAATTAGAAGCAGAAGTTGAAAAACTTGAACAAAAACTTGAAGCAAAAAACCAAGAAATTGAAGAATTAAACCAACAATACGAAAAAGAAACAACAAAGCTTGAAGAATACGAAGAAGATTTTGACAAAAAACAAAATAAATTAGCGGATTTAAATGAAGAAATAGCAAGTACACAGCAATATGAACAAAAACGATTTGACGGAAAAATAAGCGACATAACAAAGGCGGCAATTGATGATTACGATCCTGAAAAGCATGGTGATGATTTTAATGCATACATAAGCGAACAACTTTCAGGTGTAGGATTAGGAAACTTTAGTGCTTTAGACTTTTTAAATTCCGAAGCGGTAAGTCTTGCTGACGATGTTAACGGATTAATGGGAAATATCAAAAAACAAGCAGGGACAGTCCGTACACTTGCTAACCAAATAACCTCTGCTCAAGCAGATGCATCTTCATTGCAGAAACAAATTGAGGGTAAGAACGGAGAAATTGCGACCCAAAAAACTCAATTTGAAGCTGTAAGAACTCAGCTTGCAAAATTAGATGGTTCAGGATTAACAGCAGGAGAAGTTCTTGCTCAAATTTCAGACAGTGAAAAAGCATTAGTTACAAGTAATAATATAGATTTAACCGAAAAACTTGAAGATGGAAGTCCTAAATATATTGCAGCAAAAGGAGAAGACGGTAATTTTCACTTTTATGAAATGACAAGCAGCGGTTCCGCAACCAGTTTGGCAAGAAAATACGGTTCAGACACAGGTGGATTAAGAGGTTCTGATATTGTACCTTCCGGCAGCGGCTATATGAACGGTATAACCGATGTTGAACCCGGTAATGGAAGAGCTGTATATTCATTCTCGGAAGTTAATGAGTGTTTAACGGACGGTGAAGCTTGCAGTACCCAGAAATGTTATACAACTTGTTCGCCTTTATCGTTTGATGTTGACGGAAACGGTGTAAACACTACAGCTTCAACAATGCGTTACGATATCGACGGTGACGGAGAGCTTGATACGATTAATAATTCCGCTGAATGGGTCTTAGCTTTTGATAAAGACGGAAACGGTATTGCTGGAGAAAACGGAAGTGAATTATTCGGAGATAATACCGACCTTGACGGAGATGGTGTTAAAGACGGTTTTGCAAACGGTTTTGAAGCATTAAAAGCTCTTGCTAAAAAAGAAAATCTTATTGACGGAAAAACAGATAATAAACTTGATGCAAATGACCTTAAGCATTTACAGGAAAAATACGGTCTTGTAATGACCAACGGATATGGCGGTGAAGCAAAATCTCTTGAAGATTTGGGAATAACGGAAATTAATCTTGCACAAACTGACGAAACTACTTTAACAAAGAATTTCGACGGAAGACATAACAATATTATGCGTCAGGAAGGTGCAACATTTAAGGTTAACGGACAAACGAGAGAATATGCTGATATTTGGAATGCTAAATTAGATTCTTCTTCTTATGATTCCGAAAATGATTATACTTCCTCAAAAAACAGAACAATTAAAGTCGATTTAGATTCTGCATTAAGTTTCCTTGAAAAAGCAGATTCTTTAACCGCAAGTTTTGCACATACACGAGATGTTGATTATACTTCTTCTGTCATTGCAAATAAAACGGATGCAAAACTTCAAGAATCTTCCGTTAAAGCAAAATTTGAAGAAGCTAAGCAAGCAGCGGAAGAAGAAGCTAAACAAGAAAACTTTATGGAGGAAAATGATGATGATTTCATCGCTTTCCAAAAGAAAAAAATTAAATAATGGGATTTACAAAAAATTATACACAAAATACTAACAGGTTTAGTATTTTGTGTTTATATTTAGTTGCTATAGATACTTCGGACACAAAATAATATTTGTCCTCAGTATGACAGTCAATTCTATGTGCAAAATTAATATTTTGTCATTCTGAACCCATTGACATTGGGGGGGGGGGGAAGAATCTCTTTGTAATAAATTAAAAATGGAAAATGGAAAAATACAGATACTTCGGACAAAAATGATATTTGTCCTCAGTATGACCGTCAATTCTATATGCGAAATTAATATTTTGTCATTCTTGTATATGTTCCGTAATTCGATGACAAAAATGTTACAAAATCTATTCACAACTTCCCAAGGGCTTGTTTCCGCTTTATATAAAATTGCAAATTATAAAGGAGTCAGAAAATGACAAGCATATGATATTGTATGGCGGGAAAATAATTATATATATTTAAAGAATGCAGCTGCGGAACAAAATTAAAGTTTCCCAATGTCTATACAGGAAAAAAAATTAAGTGTCCTCACTGTAAAAAAATTATTCGGGTTGAAGAAACAGTCCATAATAATGAATAGTTTTTATCGAAGTTAAAGTCTGTATATTTTACTTAAATATCATAAATGTAAAAAGATTTTTCGGGGTTTTCCGAAAAATCTTTTTTAAATAAGCTCTAACTATAAGCTATATATTATTTATTTATGATTGGTTTTATAAAAAATTTTAATTTTTTAAATATTTTTCACAATCTTCTACAATTAAGTCAGGTGTTAAATGATATTTTTGATAAAGTTTTTCAAGCGGCATTCTGTCTGTAAATTCTTTTTCTCCACCAAAATTTAAAACTTTCATATCCGAATTTCCGTAGAAACGAGCAATTTTTTCACCGAAACCGCCGTCAATACAACCGTCCTCAAGTGTAATGACCAATTCATGATTTTTCTTTAACCCATTTAACAGTTTTTCATCCACACCTGTTATAAATTTCGGATTAATTAATGTAGCATTAATATTCTTTTCTCTTTTAAGTTTTTCTTTAACTTTTTTACCAAGATGATAGAAATTTCCAAGACCAATAATAGCTATTTTTTCACCAACTTCCGTAACTTCGTATTTATTCAAAATCGAATAATCCGTCGTATCTTTTTCTCCTTTGGATATAACATCTCCAAAAGGAACCCTTATCACAACAGGTTGTTTGGTTTGTTTAAGAGAATATTCAAGCATTTGCAGGTATTCTTCTTTGAATGCGGGAGCAAGGTATACTATATTAGGAATATTAGATATTAGAGGAATGTCAAAAGTTCCTAAATGAGTTGCATCCATTGAAGAAATAGCTCCCCAATATACTAAAATGGTTGCAGGAGAGTTATTTAGTGCCAAATCCTGAGAAAGTTGGTCATAAGTTCTTTGAACAAAAGAACTTAATATGGCAAGAACAGGTTTTGCACCATTTTTGGCAAGAGCAGAAGTATAAGCAACTGCGTGCTCTTCCGCAATTCCAACATCTGTATAATTTTTTCCGAGAGCTTGTCTGAATTCCGTGCTAAAACCGCTTGCTCCGGGTGTTGCGGGAGAAATTGCAATAACCGTTTTATCTTGTTTTTGTTTTTCTAAAATGAAATCTGTAGTAATTGAATCATAAGACTCTCCGCATGGTGTAGCTTCTTTTTCTTCTTGTAAAAGCCCCGGTAATGCCCAGTGTCCCCATTCCTTATTCTCTTCAGCCGGCTTATAACCTTTCCCTTTTAATGTATGAATATGAACAACTGTCGGTTTTTGCGTATCTTTAACCTGTTTAAAAGCTTCAATAAGCGAAGAAATATCATTACCTTGTTCAACATATACATATTCAAAACCAAATGTTTTAAAGAAATTAAGTTCCGCTTCTCCGAAGGTCTTTCTTAAGTGAGCAAGATTTTCATATAAACCGCCCTGATTTTCCGCAATAGACATTTCATTATCATTGACAATTATAATCATATTGGAGCCCAAAACAGAAGCATTGTTTAAACCTTCAAAAGCTTCTCCTCCGCTTAAGGAACCATCGCCTATAAGAGCTACAACATTGTATTTTTCACCTTTTAAATCACGAGCTTTTGCAATACCCGTTGCTAAGCTTATGGAAGTAGAAGTATGACCGATTACAAAAGTGTCATGCTCACTTTCTTCCGGATTAAAATAACCGGAGATTTCCTGATTGTTCATAGGGTCTATAAAACCGAACTTTCTGCCCGTTAACATTTTATGAGGATAGCACTGATGGGAAACATCAAATACAAATTTATCTTTTGGAGAATCAAAAACGTAATGAAGAGCAATTGTTGCCTCAACAATACCCAAATCAGGTCCGAGGTGACCGCCTATTACATCTACCCTTGTTAAAATTCCTTGTCTTATATCTTCCGCAAGGATTTTCATCTCATCAACATTTAAAGCTTTTACGTCTTTGGGAGAATTTATTTTATTTAAAATTTTAGTTTCCATTTTTAGCTCCTATATTTCAAAATGTTTTATCCAATTTTCAATACTCTTTTCATCGGCTGTTTTTTCATAAGAAGTGTACCCGTCTAAAATTATTGCCTGCGGTGCAAGTTTTTGCATATCGGAATATGTTGAAGATGCTCCTCCTCCGCCGTGTGTACAAAAAGGTGCAATTACTTTACCTTCAAAATTATTTTTTGTCAAAAATGTTTTTACGGGTGCAGCCATTGTATACCACCAAACGGGTGTTCCGACAAAAATCATATCATATTTTGATAAATCTTGTGTTTCTGTTTTCAACTCAGGCATAAAATTTTCAGCTTTTTCTTTTTTTGCCTGTGCAACAACTTCGTTATATCCCGTAGGATAAGGATTTTCCGGAATTATTTCCAAAATATCCCCACCTGTTATTTTTTGAATTTTTTCTGCAACAGCCTTTGTATTCCCTGAATAAGAAAAATAAGCAACCAAAATTTTTTTATCTGTCATAATACTTTCCCTTTCTGCATTTGCCGGTACAAAATAATATCAACCGGTAAAAACAATACAAATAACAACTCAATTTATCAATAACAGTTTCATTATTTTTTCCTCTATGATATAATTTTAGAACTTGAGAGCAACTCTAAGTCAAATATAAAAACAAGGAGTTTAACAAATGTATACAATAAAAGAAGTTTCCGAAATGCTGGATGTTTCAGAACATACATTAAGATTTTGGGCAAAAAACGGTTTTATTCCGGATATTATAAGAGATAAAAATAATATTAGGCTATTTGAAGAAAAAACATTAGGTTGGGTAAAAATAGTAAAATGTTTAAGAAATGTTGGAGTTGATTTAAAATCAGTAAAAAAATATATAGATTTGTGCTTAATCGGGGATTCTACAATAAAAGAAAGATACGAAATAATTTTAGAAACAAAGAAAAAAGCTTTAGAGCAGATGAATGACTTAAAAAAGCAGCTTGAATTATTAGATTATAAAGAAGAATATTATCAAAATCTTATAAAAAATAATATTTGTGATAAATATAATCCTACAACTAAAGACGAATTACAGGTTATTAATGCATAATATTTTATATATGCCACCATACGATTATTTAACAGACAAACATTAAACTGTCTCGAAAGCAGTAAAAGTATGTTGCACCAATTTAATATAAAAGATTATTTATTTTTGTTAAAATACAAATAATACAAAATCATATCCGTACCAACCAGGAGAAAATTCAATAAATAAAGAAAATAAAGTATAAAATAAAAAAGAAACGGCTTGTTTAAGAAGCCGTTTTTATTTAAAAAATTATTTTTATTAACTAAAATCCTGTAATCATTGAAAGTTCATAGACATGTTCACCAAATTGTTCTGCTATAATTTCATTAGTGATATTTCCATCAAAAGTCATAACACCGTTAGCAACATCAGGACATTCTTTTAAGGCATCAACTATATCCGGTTCATTTGCAAAAGCAAGTACATAAGGAATCAATACTCCAGAAATAGCAGAAGATATTGTTTTTGCTGAAAGAGAAGCGATATCTCTATAACAGAAATGATAAACCCCTTCTTTTTCAAAAACAGGATTTTCAATCGGCATAACTCTATCCAAAGTTTCAACGACAATATTATTTGAAGCAAGTCCTGCATCAATAATAACAGAACCTCGTTTCATTTTTCTCACATCGTCAACATGTATGATAGGGGGCAATTTTTTGTTATTACGTTTAACTGCACAAATTAATATATCGGTTTGAGGGAGCAGAGTATCTAAATTGTCGCTGTTAGAGAATAATGTTCTAATTTTTCTTCCCGGAAGTTTTTCAATTTTACGCAATTTTTCAGGTTCAATATCTAAAATAGACACATCAGCACCCAATGCAACTGCTGTTTTTGCGGCATCAAAACCGACAGTTCCGGCACCAATAATTGTTATATTCATTGGAGCAACACCGGTTGCCCCACCTATAAGAGAACCTCCTTTATATTTTTCAATAATAGAAGAAGCTATCCTTATAAGAGTTTTTCCGACAATTTCACTTCCAATTCTTACAATAGGATAATTACCTTTATTATTCCTTATTGCAGAATAATCAATTGTCGTAATTTTTTTATCCAAAACTGTCTGCATCAAATTATCTTTTTCAGAGTATTTAAAGAAAGCAAAAATAATTTGCTTTTCTCTTAATAAACCATATTCTTCAATTTGAGGCTGATTAAGTTTCACAATAATATCAGATTGAGAATATACTTCTTCCGGAGTATCGACAAGACAAGCACCGTTTCTTATATATGAATCATTCGGAAAATCAGCAGTTTCACCAATATTTTTTTGAACAATAACTTTATGTCCGCACGATACCAAAGAATTAACCATTGCAGGAGTAAGTGCGATTTTCTTTTCATTAGGTTTAATTTCAACAGGAGCTCCAATAATCATTTTAAGAAATCCTCTTTAACTTGTTCTCTGCATTTAGCAAGAGCATCATCAATTTCATCAACAATCAATTTTGCGGCAGCAACAGGATTATCATGTGAAGTAATAGGTCTTCCTATAATTAAGTAATCAACTCCGGCACGAATAGCTTCTGACGGCGAAACAGCTCGCAGTTGGTCATTAACAACAGACCATGAAGGACGAATAGCAGGGCACATTATCAAAAATTCTTCACCAAGTTCTTTTCTAATTTTGGCAGCTTCTGAAGCCGGAGCAACAACACCGTCCATGCCATTTTCTTTAGCAATTGTTGCAAGATGAATTCCAAAATCCTCGATACTGACTTTTACACTCAATTCTTCCGACAAAGTTTTTTGTCCAAAACTTGAAAGCATAGTAACCGCTAAGATTGTAGGTTTTGGAATGCCTAATCTTTTAGCAGTTTCTTTACATAAGCGTGCGGTAGTATTCATCATTTTAGAACCGCCTGAAGCATTAACATTAAAGAAATCAACCCCTTTTTTTAAAAGACTTGCAGAAGCCTTTGCTACGGTATTGGGAATATCGTTAAACTTACCGTCAAAGAATACTTTTCCGCCATGTTTTTTAATCATTTCAACAGTATCCATACCGGATGAAACAGCAAGTTGAAGACCGATTTTAAAATATCCGACATAATCTTTTAGAAGAATGACATATTTTTCAGCTTCTGCAACAGATTCAAAATCAAGAGCCAAGACAATTCTATCCTTAGCAAAAATAGGTTTTTTAACAGACATATAAACACCTCAAATACTAACAAAAAACATGTTAGCATATCATGCCAACATGTTTCAAGAAATATAAATCTAAATATAAATTAAAATATAATTATGAAAACTCATTCGCAAATTCTTTTGCAAGAACACAAGCTTTTTCATAGGCAAAATCGTCATTTGATAAAGAAAGGGTTTCAAAAGCATTATCAAAAAACTTATCATATTTTTCCAAAAACTCAGGTGACTGTTTCAAGCAAAAATCTATATCAGACTGAATATTATCCGGCTTAGAAACTTGAGATTTACCGAAAACCCCCGTATCTGGAACTATGTCCCGAGAAGCAGAATCATTAGTGACTTTTGGCTGTTGCTCCGCATTTTTATTAGAATTTGACGAAATGTTCGTAATTATATGTGGTATATTATTATTAATTTCGTTCATATTACTGATAATCTCCGTAATTTTTTATTACGATAATATCAAAGCATAGTCAAAATTTTTTTTGTTAGCATAATACGTTTTACGAAGAAAACAGATTAACTTTTTCAGAAGAATGGCGTAATAAGCGGTTTTAGAGATTTTACAATTATTTACAATATAGTTAATAAATAAAAATGCAAATAGGGGTTTACAAGACAGATATTTTAATTTAATATATAAGAGAAGCGGAAGGAAGAGTGCCGGAGTGGTTGATCGGGCCGGTCTTGAAAACCGTTGAACCCGCAAGGGTTCCGTGGGTTCGAATCCCACCTCTTCCTCCATTTAAGCCACCTGTCAAAGGTGGCTTTTTTTGTTGATTTTGGGTGTATTTTATTTAGGACATTCAGATGCGTTTTTTTATTGTATTTTGCCGATATATCGGGCTTTGAGGCTGGTTTTGTATTTTGAGATAATGTCCGAAATGTCCGTTTTGTATCCTTAAAATGTCCGCAAAAAGCCCTGCGTTTTTAACAAAATCGGCAAAACCTAAACGCTATTTGATTTTTCAACGGGATAGAAACAGGACATTTTCTCTATCTTGTGTTTTGAGATGTGTCGATTTGTCTTTGAGATTGAGACAAAACACTTGATGTTTCGGCAAAGCAGAGTGATGTATTGTTTGAGGTGTTTTAACATGACAAATTTCACTCCAGAAAAAAACAAACAAACAGCACTCGCAAGATTAGATGTAGTTCATCAGTGGCTTGAATTCA
>JBJEGL010000125.1:0-2702 GCA_051875035.1 Candidatus Gastranaerophilaceae bacterium
TGCAGCATTATGTTAAAAATTTCGGGATGAGCTTTTTCAATTTCATCAAAAAGAATAACGGAATATGGCTTTCTTCTTACAGCTTCCGTCAATTGACCACCTTCGTCATAGCCCACATATCCCGGAGGAGCTCCGACAAGTCTTGCAACGGTGTGCTTTTCGGAATATTCTGACATATCTATTCTGATAAGAGCCTCTTCGTCATTGAACATAAATTCCGCAAGAGCTTTTGCAAGTTCTGTTTTACCGACACCTGTCGGACCGAGAAAAATAAATGTTCCTATCGGTCTGTTAGGGTTTTTCAATCCTGAACGAGCTCTTCTTATTGCATCAGAAACAATATTTACCGCTTCATCTTGTCCTATAACTCTTTTGTGTAAAAAGTCTTCCATATTTAAGAGTTTTTGAACTTCACTTTCCATTAATTTAGAAACAGCTATACCCGTCCATTTGCTGACAATTTCTGCGATATCATCTTCGTCGATTTCTTCTTTTAACAGTTGTGTATCGCAACCGTCTTTTATTTTTGCTTTTTCAAGTTGTTTTTGAAGTTCAATAAGCTTTCCGTATTTTAATTCGGCAGCACGCTGTAAATCAGCTTCTCTTTCTGCTTTTTCTATTTCAATTTTTATTTTTTCAATTTCTTCTTTTATTGCCGCTTCACCTTTTATTGAACTTTTTTCCAGTTCCCATTGAGTTTTGATAATATCAATTTTACTGTTAAGGTCATTTAAAATTTTATTAATATTTTCTATCTTTTCCGAATTTTCACTTGAAGGTTCACTCTGAAGTGCTGTTTTTTCAATTTCCAATTGCATTTTTTGTCGAACCATATTATCAAGCTCTTCCGGCATTGAATCAATTTCTATTCTCAAAGATGAAGCTGCTTCATCAATTAAATCAATTGCTTTATCCGGTAAAAATCTGTCCGTAATGTATCTGTCAGATAGCTTTGCAGCTGCGACAAGTGCAGAATCTTTAATTCTTACACCGTGATGCACTTCGTATCTTTCCTTTAACCCTCTTAAAATACTAATAGTATCATTGACGGACGGTTCATCTACCATAACAGGTTGAAAACGACGTTCTAACGCAGGGTCTTTTTCGATATATTTACGATATTCATTGACGGTTGTCGCACCTATGCATCTTAAAACACCTCTTGCAAGCATTGGTTTTAAAAGATTTCCTGCATCTGTTGAACCTTCTGCTGCACCGGCACCTACAACGGTATGCAATTCGTCAATAAACATAACTATTTCACCGTTTGAAGATTCAACTTCTTTTAATACGGCTTTTAATCTTTCTTCAAATTCTCCTCTGAATTTTGCTCCTGCAATTAAAGCACCTATATCTAATGATACAAGTTTTGTGTGTTTTAAACTTTCTGGTACATCACCTCTTATAATTCTTTGTGCAAGACCTTCTACAATGGCTGTTTTGCCGACTCCGGGTTCACCTATTAAAACAGGATTGTTTTTTGTTTTTCTGTTTAAAACTTGAATAATTCTTCTGACTTCTTCATCTCTTCCGATTACAGGGTCTAATTTTCCGAGTTTTGCAGCTTTTGTTAAGTCCGTTGAATATTTTTCAAGTGCTTTGTATGCATCTTCTGCATTTGCACAGTCTGATTTTTGATTTCCTCGTATATCTTTCATAGCCTTTAAAACCTTATCTTTTGTAACATTAAAACGTTTTAAAAAATCTGATATTTCATTCTTTTCCGTCATTGCAAGCAAAATATGCTCTATTCCGATAAAAGAATCTTTCAACATTTCTGCCTGTTCTTTTGCAATATCAAAAAGGGCTATTGTTGCAGAAGAAAGAAAAAGTTGACCGTTTCCGGAAATGCTTTCTACTCTTGGCAATTTTGCAAGTTCTGTTTGAAGTTCGGTTTTAAAATTTGCTCCGTCAAGTCTTAATGCTTTTAAATAATCTTTTGCAACACCATCCGTGTCTTCCCGCATGGCATCTAATATATGAAGCGGTTCGAGTTGTGTGTTATGATTTTGAAACATTAATTGTTGTGCAGAATATACAATTTCTTTTGTATAATCGGTTAATCTGTTAAAATCAATCATTTTTACCTCTTATAATTATTTACCTATATTCTTATTTTAATAATAATTTTTGAAAAATCGTTAAAATTTATTTTTTATTAATTATTTATAGGATTGATTTTTCATTAATCAAAAATTCCTTTTCAGCAAATCTTTTACCTAAATATCCAAGCTTTATTACCTGCTCCGGCGTGATGTTAAATTTATCAACTTGCTTAAAAAGTGTTTTATTTTTAGTAATAATCAATATTTTGTAATGTTAAATAGAAGTTATTAAATACTCTAAAAATACATATAGTTTCAAACAAAGAATTGTAATTCTAAAAAATATATTAAAAACATATATTTTATATCTGTTTGTGTTGACAATATTAGCTTTGCACCTATATATTAAAAAAATAACAGATACTTCTTTCTCTTGCAAAAAACATTTACCGGATGTTTTTGCAACTGCAGAGTGCTCAGTATGACATAGATTCTTCGGTCACTTCTTCAGCATCTGTATGATAGTAATATTCTTGTGTATAATGTATATAAGTTCATTTTTTATTCTGTTTTTTATATTAAATCATTATTTTATTACATTGGAGATTAAAAAAATAAAAAATAAAACCTCGAAATTATATCGAGGTTTTAAAGTAA
>JBJEGL010000126.1:0-10110 GCA_051875035.1 Candidatus Gastranaerophilaceae bacterium
TCGTTAATAGGAGCTGTTCCTTATATAGAATACAAAATAATCTATTTTTCTATTTTCAAAGATTATTTCACATACAAATTTTAACTTCATCAAAAGTCAATGTCAATCATGGTAAAAAAATATTAATCTCAAGGTTAACAAATTTTACTCCTTCAGATTGATACCTAAAATCATAACAAATTTTAAAATAGCAATGTTAATATGACAGCGGAGTTAAAATTTTGAAAGCCAAAGACAGTTTACAAAAAAGTGCGGAAGATTTTTCGGTAAGGGCAGCGGAGCTTTTTTCCGAAAATAAAAATAACGAAGCAATCAAATGTTATTTAAACTCTGTTTTAATAGAAAGAGTTAATCCCGAAGCATATAAAGGGCTTGGAACAGCATACAGAAGTTTAAAAAAATTCGACAAAGCAATAGCTGCACTTGAAAAAGCAAAAGAGATTACACCTTTTGATGCAGATATATACAGCGAACTTGGAATTTGTCACCTTGCAAAAGGCAATTTTTCGGAAGCTTCAAAACATTTTATACAAGCTATTAAGTTAAATCCTGAAAACTTAGAAACACAAATTCAGCTTGCTGTTGCTCATGAAATAATGGAAGAACCGGAAATGGCTCTTCAAATTTACCAAAAAATTATGGAAACAAATCCCGAATATCAAAAAGCATATATTCAAAAAGCATCATTACTTATGCAAATGGATTATTTTGAAGAAGCCGGCGATGTATTTCGTGCAATTTTAAAAATTAATCCGAAATATTACAGAGCGTACCTCGGAATAGGAATTTGCTTTGACAAAATCGGTGAACAGTCCAAGGCAAAACGATACTATAAAAAATATCTCACATTAAAGCCCGAAGCAATTAATTTTATCAGTGTTAAAAACCGACTGGAAGCATTAACACAAGCCGAACCGATAAGAGAAAATTTCTTAAAATTAGTATCGGTTTAAATAAAAATGAAAGCAACCCTTTGCCCCGTATAAAACGTACGGGGCATTTTTTGTAAAATGAAATTTGTTTTGTATAAAATGACAGTTATTTTAAATTAATGCAAAGGCTAAAAATCTGTGATAATATATTTTTGAAACGAACGGAGTTATTAAAATGAATGTTGAAGATAACAAAATAATTATCACTATAATCGGTGCAGACAAAATAGGTATAGTTGCAAAGATTACGGCAATTCTTGCAGAATGCAAAGTTAACATAGAAGATATAAAGCAATCCATTATGCAGGATTTTTTTGTAATGTTCATGCTTGCGGAAACAAGTCAAACTTCATTGCCGTTTAATGAAATAAAAGACAAATTAACTAAAGCCGGCGAAGAAATGAAAATGGAAATTTGGGTTCAAAAAAAAGCAATTTTCGATAAAATGCATACAATATAAAAGGAGAAGCAATGAATTTTTTTAATGAAGAATCAATTCTCGAAACAATTAATATGATTAGGGTTCATAACCTTGATATCAGAACGGTTACTCTTGCTTTAAGCCTTAGAGATTGTATGGATTCGGATATTAAATGTGTAGGAGAAAAAATACACGAAAAAATCCTTAGATACGCACAATATTTAAAATATTACGCAGATGAAATTGAAGCGGAATATTCTATTCCGATTGTTAATAAAAGAATTGCGGTCACACCTATTTCAATAGTCGGAGAATCTTGTAAAAAGCCCGACTATGTATATTTGGCAAAAATTCTTGATAAAGTTGCCGACGAAGTTGGTGTGGACTTTATCGGAGGATTTGGAGCATTAGTCGAAAAAGGAATGACAAAAGGAGATATTCTCTTAATGTCAAGCATTCCGGAAGCTCTTGCCTGCACAAAGAAAATTTGCTCATCAATAAATCTTGCTTCATCAAAAGCAGGAATTAATATGGATGCAGTTAATAAAATGGCTGAAATTATTAAACTTTCGGCACAATTAACAGTTAAACAAGACGGAATAGGAGCAGCAAAACTCGTTTGTTTCTGTAATGCCCCCGGAGATAACCCGTTTATGGCAGGTGCTTTTCACGGAATAGGAGAACCGGAATGTGCTTTAAATATCGGAGTTTCAGGTCCCGGAGTTGTAAGAGCAGCTGTAGAATCATTACCAAAAGATACACCTCTCGGCGAAGTTGCTAATAAAATCAAGCAAATTGCATATAAAATTACCTCGACCGGAGAATTAATCGGACATGAACTTGCACAAAAGCTTGGCATTCCTTTTGGAATCATTGATTTATCTTTAGCACCGACACCCGCAATCGGAGATAGTGTTGCAGGTATTTTCAGAGCAATGGGTTTAGAACACGCAGGTGCCCACGGAACGACTGCTGCTCTTGCAATGTTGAATGATGCCGTTAAAAAAGGCGGTATCATGGCAAGTTCTCACGTTGGAGGATTGTCAGGAGCTTTTATTCCTGTTTCTGAAGATGCAGAAATGATTGAAGCAGCCGCAAAAGGATATTTAACATTTGATAAACTTGAAGCAATGACTTGTGTTTGTTCTGTAGGGCTTGATATGATTGCAATTCCCGGAAAGACACCTGCCGATACAATAGCAGGTATAATTGCCGATGAAATGGCTATCGGTATGATTAATAAAAAGACAACAGCAGTAAGGGTTATTCCTGTCCCGGGTAAAGATGTAGGTGATAACGCTATTTATGGCGGCTTGCTTGGAGAAGCACCGATTATGCCGGTAAATAATTTGTCTTCTACAAATTTCGTACAAAGAGGCGGTAGAATTCCCGCACCAATACACAGTTTAAATAATTAGAGAGGTCAATGTTTAATATGGCAGTTGCAGAACAAACAAACGAAAGAAAAATTAAACCTTGGAACGAATATTTTCTTGATATGGCAAGAACTTGTGCTTCCCGTTCTAATTGTTTACGTTCACAAGTAGGAGCAGTCATTGTCGGAGAAGATAAAAAAATTAAAGCAACAGGATATAACGGCACACCTTCAGGTGTTGAATCCTGTTTTGAAAGAGGAACTTGTTACAGAATTGAAAATAATATTCAATCAGGTACGAGATATGAAACTTGCAGAAGTATTCATGCCGAACAAAATGCCATAATTCAAGCAGGACAGGACAGATGTAAAAACGCCGTTATGTATATATACGGACATAATTTTATTTGTATTTTGTGTAAACGTTTCATTATACAGGCAGGAATAAAGGAAGTTTTTTTGCAAAAAGATGAAAATTCAGAGCTTGTACACGTAACTGCAGAAGAAATCAAAAGAGATTTAGAACAAATGTAAAAGCAAAACCTTTTTTATATTTGTTATGTTTACGTGTATTTTGACAGTATATTATTACTGACAAAAGAGTCCTTTCCATAATTTAAATTTGTAATAAATATTTTAAAGGGAGAACTTTAATAAATGGCACCTTCCAGCTCTTCATCCTGTTCAAGAATTTTAAAACCTTCTGAGTTAAAAAAACGGTTTAAGAATATGGTGATCTTGTATTAGATCAATTTTATCCAACATTCTTAACATGTCGGCATCCACTTCATCCATGCCAATTATTACATCATTGTCACTCCCAATATATTCTTTTTTTGGGGGTACTCGTTCTGTTCTTGATTATGAAAAAAGAATGTTTTCAAACGGAGTAAAATCAAATCGTTTTTCCATTAATTTTGCAGAATTTATATGATATTCACCGTAGCGTAAATTTCTGATTTTAGATTCCGCTTCACTTTCTCCGTGTAAATATAACCTATTTTTTATTTCAAATTCATCAGCAAGTTTTTCAACTTTAGGATCATATATAATCGGTAAAACACGAACACCGTATTTTAATCCTAAAAGACAAGCGTGGTATCGCATTGCAATTAATTCGTCCAAATGAGAGAACGCTTCAACGATTTCAAAAGTAGCTCTATTTAACACTACATGTGTATGCAAATTAGGATTTATTTCTTTCAAATAGCCCTCAAATTTATCACATATTGCCAAATCTAAAGATTCTTGAAGGGCATAAATAAAAATAATTTTATCCCTGTAAACCTCGGCAACATACTTTGCAAAATTTTTAAGCATTTCATCCGTCAAAGCATCCCATTTTCTAAGTTGAATACCGACCGAATGGTGTGAATATTTGATTTTCAATTTCATATTCCAAACAGGATCAGAAACCAAATCAGGGTTCAATCCCCAACCACGAAGCAAAAAGAGACTTTTTTCATCCCTTACGGTTACGTATGTACATTTTTTCAGAATTTGCCTTGTTATTTTCGCAAAAAATTCGTTGTTAATTGGTCCGATTCCTTGAGCAAAAATAATGATTTTTTTTCTGAAAAGCAGTGCAACAAAAATTACACCCAAATAATAAATAAGGCTTTTTAAACTTGTTGCATCCTGCAAAAGGCTACCGCCGCCCGATATTAAAAAATCACATCTTAACAAAGTCCATACAAGACCAAAAATATTAAAGGTTGCCGATGATTTAACATTAAAAGCTTTTTTAGTACCGGCAGGATTTTTAGAAAAAACGGTAATATCCTCAATTCCGGCATCTTTTAATGAATTAACCAAAACGCTTAAGACAGCATCGTCACCGAAATTATTAAATCCGTAATATCCGGAAACAGCTACTTTAACCTTTTTACTGACCATATAAATCCTTTAATGCTTGTAATACCTCTTTTTTCGACGGTATCGATTTAATTGCACCAACACCTCTAACTTGGAGTCCGGAAAGAACTGACGCTGTTTTAACGGCAACAAACGGAGATTTATCCTCTGCAATTTCAGCTAAAAAAGCACCGTTAAATGCATCGCCTGCACCTGTCGAATCAACTTTTATTGCAGAATAAAACGGCGTAAATACGGTTTCATTAGCATTTGCAACATAATAACCGTTATTTTGTTTTGATTTTAATACAACAATTTTTACACCCTTATCCAAAAATGTTTCTATTAGTTTATCACTCGATTCTATTTCCCATAAAGTAAGAGAATCTGATTTTAAATTCAAAAACAAAATATCAATGTATTCTTCAATCTCCATAAAAGCTTCTTTTGCTTCCTCTTTTGACCACAAAAGAGAATCGAAATTAGGATCAAACGCAACCATAACATTATTCTTTTTTGCAAGTTTAAACAACTCAAGTACAGCTTCTTTTACAGATAAAGACAAAGATTGAGTAATTCCTGTAGCATATACAATTTTAGCAGACTGCACTGCTTGCTCATCAATATCTTTAGCAGAGAGCAGTGTTGCTGCAGTTTTTTTACGATAATAAACAAATTCTTTTTTACCGGACTCATTACCGGCAACAAAGTAAATTCCGTTGTGACCTTTTACAGATTTAACTTGAGAAATATCAAGACCTTCTGCGACCCATGAACCGGATAAAAAATCTTGAAAAGCATCATTTCCAATTTTTGAAATATATCCGACAGAAGCACCCATTCTCGAAGCGGCAACCGCAGTTGTGAGAGTATCACCTCCAAAATATTTATCAAAAGTATCTGCATAAGCTAAACTTTGAGTATTTGAAAGTTCGACAAGCCCCTCTCCAATTGTTAGTATATCTAAAGATTTTTTCATATTTTGCCTTTTGTTTTGTTTAGACTTTTCTTAAATTACCATAAAATAAAAGAAAAGGTCAAATTTTGCAACAAAAAAGAGGGTTTAAATAACCCTCTTTTGTAAATTTTGCGAAATTAGAAGTTCAAACCGCCTTCTCTTGCAGCATCTGCAAGTGCAGCAACTCTTCCATGATAAACAAAGCCGCCTCTGTCAAAAACTACATCTGAAATATTCTTGGCAACAGCTCTTTTTGCAAGAGTTTCACCAACAACTTTAGCAGCGTCAATATTACCACCGTGAGCAAGTTTTTGTTTGAGTTCTTTGTCATCCGAAGAAGCTGAAACTAAAGTAACTCCTTTAACATCATCGATGATTTGAGCATAAATGTGTTTAACACTTCTATATACTGCAAGTCTCGGTGCTTCTGAAGTACCTTTAATTTTAACTCTGATACGTCTGTGACGTTTTTGAACTTGTGCTTTTCTATTTGAATTTTTAATCATTTTTCTTTCCTTTCACCCGAACCTGCTTGAAAACTCAAGAGTTCATACGGGCATTAAATTCTAAAGCTTACGCAATCCTATTTTTTACCTGTTTTGCCGGCTTTACGTCTGATATGTTCACCTTCGTATTTGATACCTTTTCCTTTATATACTTCAGGAGGTCTTTTTGAACGAACGAGTGCAGCCAAATCGCCGACAGCTTGTTTGTTATGTCCGGAAATTTTAATTTTTGTATTAGCTTCAACCTCAATTTTGATGCCTTCCGGTGCATCAATGTTAACAGGATGTGAATATCCGAGAGCAAGGTTTAATGTGTTACCTTGCATAGCTGCTCTGTAACCAACACCAACGATTTCAAGACGTTTTTCAAAACCTGTTTTAACACCGTTTATAGCGTTTGCTACAAGAGTTCTGGATAACCCGTGCAATGAACGAGATTTTCTGTCATCATTTAATCTTTTTACAACGACATGATTATTTTCTTGTTCAACTGTAAGTTCTGGTCTGACCGTAACTGTTTCTGTTCCCAACGGACCTTTCGCAGTGATTGTATGACCGTCAATTGTGACTTCAACACCTGCAGGTATCTCTATCGGTAATTTTCCTATACGTGACATTATTTTATCTCCGTTTTGTCAAATGTATCTTTGTCGTGCTAATGTCAACTACCAAACGTAGCAAACAACTTCTCCGCCGACATTTTCTTTTCTTGCTTTTCTGTCAGTAAGCAAACCTTTGCTTGTGCTGACAACAGCAATTCCCATTCCGCCTAAAACTTGCGGAATATTTTTTGCTTTTGAATAAGTTCTTAAACCGGGTTTTGAAACTCTTTGTAAGTTCGTAATTACCGGATTATTTTGAGCATCATACTTTAATACAACATTCAAAACTTTGAACTTTCCAACTTCCTTTACTGCATAATCAGAAATATAACCTTCTTCTTTTAAAAGTTTTGCAAGCTCAACTTTAAGTTTAGATGATGGCAACTCAACTTCTTTGTGAGAAACGATATTTGCATTTCTGATTCTTGTAAGCATATCTGCTATCGGATCTGTATTCATTTATAATTTCCTTTTCTTATTGTCGTGATGGAACGATAAGAGTTATTACCAGCTTGCTTTTGTAACGCCCGGCAATAATCCTTTGTGAGCCAATTCTCTCAAGTGAATTCTGCAAAGACCGAAATCTCTGTGAAATCCGTGAGGTCTGCCGCAAACAGAGCATCTGTTATGCAATCTTACTTTAGGATATTTTCCTGCAGCTGCGAGTGCTTCTCTTTTTGCTTCTTTATTGATCATTGATTTTTTAGCCACAATTCGCTCCTTTATTATTTCTTAAACGGCATGCCAAGATATCTGAGAAGCGCTCTACCTTCTTCATCTGTATTTGCCGTAGTAATTATTGATATATTCATACCCAAAACAGTTTCGATTTCATCGTAGCTGATTTCCGGGAATAATGATTGTTCTTTTAAACCTAATGTATAGTTGCCTCTGCCATCAAAGCTTTTTGAACTTATACCTCTAAAGTCTCTGATTCTCGGTAATACTACACATATAAGTTTTTGAAGGAAATCATACATTCTTTCGCCGCGAAGAGTAACCATACAACCTACAGGCATGCCTTCTCTTAACTTAAATGCAGCGATTGATTTCTTTGCTTTTGTTGCTACAGCTTTTTGACCTGAGATTTTTGTTAATTGTTTAACAATTAATTCTGCAAGTTTTGAGTTGTGGCAAGCTTCACCGACACCCATGTTTATTACAATTTTATTGAGTTTCGGAATTTGATGAACATTTGAATACTTAAATTCATTCTTAAGTGCATCAATTACTTCTTCATCGTACTTTTTTCTTAGTGATTTTGTTACTGTTGTCATTTTTCTTTCCTTTTCGTAGAATACATCTTCGCCCAAACATGACAAGATGTCCATACTTTATTAAGTTATACGTCTAATTGTTCGCCGCAATGTTTGCAAACACGAACTTTTTTGTCATCCTTAACTTCATATTTAATTCTGGTTGACTTTTGGCAACTCGGGCAGAAAAGCATTACTTTTGATGAATCAACAGCTGCTTCTTTTTTAACAAGTCCGCCTTGTATACCTGCCATCGGGTTAGGCTTTTGTGCCTTTGTTATCATATTTACACCTTCTACAATAACTTTGTTTTCAGATGTAATAACTTTTTTTACGTTGCCGGTTTTACCCTTGTCTTTACCTGACACAACAACTACTTTGTCGCCGGTTCTAACATGAATATTGTGTTCTTCAACTTGTTTTTTTCTTCTCATTTTGTTGCCTTCCTAAATAACTTCCGGCGCCAGAGAAATAATCTTCATAAAATTCTTTTCTCTGAGCTCACGAGCAACCGGTCCGAAAACACGTGTTCCTCTTGGGTTTCCATCTTTGTTGATGATTACGGCAGCGTTTTCATCAAATCTGATGACTGATCCGTCTGCACGTTTGATGTCATGCTTCGTTCTTACAACAACAGCTCTTACGACATCAGATTTCTTTACTGTCATATTAGGTGTTGCGTCTTTAACTGCAGCAATGATTACGTCGCCAACATATGCGAATTTCTTGTTTGAACTGCCCAATACTCTGATGCAAAGAAGTTCTTTTGCTCCTGTATTGTCCGCAACTTGTAATCTTGTTTCCTGTTGTATCATTTTTACTTATCCTTTAATTAAGCCTATTTTGCCGTTTCAACAACTTCTGCTACAACCCAGCGTTTGTCTGCTGAAATCGGTTTCGTTTCAACAATTCTGACTACATCGCCCTCTTTGCAAGTATTATTTGCATCGTGAGCTTTGTAATTTTTTGTTGTTTCGATGATTTTCTTATATTTCGGGTGCTGATTATATTCTGCAACCTTTACGACAACAGTTTTGTCGCACTTGTTGCTGATCACAGTTCCTTGTTTTTCCTTTTTAGGCATTTTAATAAACCTCTTCTGTTTTTTCTGACCTATTCCGCTTTTTCATTAATTACGGTTTTGATTTGAGCTATTTCTCGCTTTACCTTACCGATTTGTGCGGTATTTTCGAGCTTATTTAACGATTTTTGAACTCTTAGGTCAAATAATTGTTTTTTACGTTCAACTACTTCAGCCTTAAGTTCATCAACCGTCTTTTCGCGCATTTCTTCTAATTTCATCGTTCGCTACCTTATTTTTCAACTACTTTTACTTTGATAGGAAGTTTTTGAGCAGCCAGCTCAAGTGCACGAACTGCAACTTCTCTGGATGAATATTCGATTTCAAAGAGAATTCTTCCCGGTTTTACAACCGCTACCCAATATTCAGGGTTTCCTTTACCTTTTCCCATACGGGTTTCAAGAGGTTTTTTGGTAATAGGCTTGTCAGGAAATATTTTTATCCAAACATTTCCGCCTCTTTTGATTTCTCTTGTCATAGCACGTCTTGCCGCTTCGATTTGTCTGCTTGTTATCCACGCAGGTTCACAAGATTGCAAACCATATTGACCGAATTGAAGTTCCGTTCCTCTTGTTTCGGAACCGGTCATTCTGCCTTTCATTCTTTTACGATATTTCGTTTTCTTGGGCATTAACATAATTGTTCGCTCCTGATTTTTTTACTGTACTATTCGCTAACTTCTTCTGTTTTAGCTGTCTTTTTTCTTCTTCTGCCTGCTGGTCTTTCCTCAGAATGACCTTGTGCAGCGGACTTTTTGGTCTTTATGTTCAAGTCTGCTTTTTCTCCAGGCATTAAATCACCCTTGAATACCCAAACTTTTACGCCAATTTTGCCCATCATTGTATCTGCTTCAGCAAATCCGTAATCAACATCAGCTCTGAGCGTTTGCAAAGGAATTCTTCCTTCTTTTGCCCATTCGCTTCTTGCAATTTCTGCTCCGCCAAGTCTTCCTGATACCATAACTTTGATACCTTGTACTCCGGCTCTCATTGTTCTTTGCATTACTTGCTTCATTGCTCGTCTGAAAGCGATACGTTTTTCAAGTTGAAGTGCTACAGATTCAGCAGCTAATTGTGCATCTGCATCTATTCTTGCAACTTCTACAACATCAATTGTTACTTGTTT
>JBJEGL010000127.1:0-2695 GCA_051875035.1 Candidatus Gastranaerophilaceae bacterium
TACCTCTTGAACCTTCATCCATATCGAACATTTTAATTACATAATCTTCACCTTTTTCAGCTTTAACTTTTGTCACTCTACCGTTTTCAACAGTAAGATGAACTTTGTTTGCTTCATTGCCTCTGTATATTTGAGGAAAATCAAAATAAATTTCACCGTTCACTTCATCTTCTATGGGAGATGTATAAATTTCTCCGTCAGGGAAATTGCACTCTCCTGCACAAGATTTCCACTTTCTGCCTTTTACTCCGAATGTTATATCGGTATCTTCTCCTGTTATATGGATTTTTTTAACGGTATTGAGAAAATCTGCAATTTTCTTTTGTGCAGTATCAATTTCTTTCCATTTTGCAACAGGATCATCAAGATGCAAATAGCACGCTTGAATTAGAAAATCAGTATAATCATCTAAAGACATTCTGCCTTCTTGAGCCAGTGCATGCGTCGGGAAATTCGCTATTACCCACTTTAATTCACCTTTCGCAGCTCTTGAAAGCATAAGTTCAGACAAATGCTTTGTTGTTGCGGAACGTTTTGCAAGTTTTGAAGAATCAGCTTTTGCAAGTCCCTTTGTATTAAACGGTGCACCCAGCGAAATAAAATTTTGTGCCTTTTCATATTCAATTTGTAACATCGGATCAATATAAGTTAATTGCTCATCATTTGCATATTTTAAATAAGTTTCGGTTATTCCTTCCAAACCGCATCGAATTACAGGGTATGCACCTTTTAATAAAACCTGTTTATAAATTTCTTTAATTAAAGGAGTAGCCTGTGGACTCGATGCAGAAATGATTGTCAATTCTCCTTTTTGAACGTTTGTAGAATATTCCACAAGTACTTTTGCATATTTTTCCCAAAGATTTGTCATTTTTTCTCCTTATGAAATGAGCGGATTTTTATAATCCGCTCTGTTTTATCTATTTTTGAAATGATGTCGGATGAAGTACAATTCCCCTTTTTGTTGTTCGTATAAAATCTACAAGACGTTTTGTATATTTATCTTGCGGTACTGTATCTTCAACAATATCGGCAGCTTTTAATGCCGTATATTTTCCCGAACAAATTATTTTAAATGCATTTTTTAAATTTGTTCTTTCTTCAAGAGTTAAACCTTTACGTTTTAAACCGATTACATTTATTCCGTGCGGAACCGGCGGACGTCCGTCTCCTTTACAATATGGCAAGATATCCATTCTTGATGCTGAAAATCCGCTTACGATACACATTTCACCAATTCTGACATGCTGGTGAAATACGCTCATACCACCTATAAACGCTCCGTATCCAACCTGACAATATCCGCCTAATGTCGCAAGATTTGCCATTATAACTTCATCCGCTATTTGACAATTGTGTGCGACATGTGAAGATGCCATAAGAAGACATTTATTTCCGACGATTGTTGCACTGCCTTCTCCGGAAGCTCTATGAACCGTAACATTTTCTTTTATAATGCAGTTTTTACCAATAATTGCTTTTGTCGGTTCGTTTTTATAGCCCAAATCCTGGGGAGCTGTTCCGATACTTGCAAACGGAGAAATTATTGAGCCGTCACCGATTTCGCAATATTCAAGATATGCATTTGCAATAATATTAACATTTTCTCCGATTGTAACATTTTCTCCGATTACTACATTCGGACCAATATTTGCACTACCTGCTATTTTTGCGGAATCTGCTATTACCGCACTTTTATGTATTGTCATTTTTTCTCACTTTCAATTTATACAACAGAAAACAACATATCTGCTTCAACAGCAAGCTTGTCTCCGACATAAGCTTTTCCGTGTGCCTTTATAATTGGACCTTTTATTTTAATAAGTTCTACATGCATGTCTAATCTGTCACCCGGTTTTACCATTGCCTTAAATCTTGCACCGTCTATTCCTGCATATACAACAAGTTTCCCCTTGTATTCTTCTTTTGTCATTATAATCCCTGCACCCATTTGTGCCATTGCCTCTAATTGCAATACTCCCGGCATAATAGGTTTATTTGGGAAATGTCCTTGAAAGAACGGTTCATTAAAGGTTAAATTTTTATACCCTTTTGCATACTGTCCCGAAACACATTCCGTTATTCTGTCTATCAATAAAAACGGATATCTGTGCGGTATCATTCCCATTATTTCTTCAATATCAAATGATAAAACTTCTTCTGTCATCTATTGCTCCTTTTGTATTTTATCTTTCAGCATTAATGCCGTCTTGTAATGAACAGTGTGTCCTGCTTCTTTTACAATAATTTCGGCTTTCCATTTAAGCGGATTTGTTCCTGTCAGAAAAAAATCTCCGATTAAATCTAATATTTTATGTCTTACCGGTTCATATTCGCTTCTTAACTTTGTTGTATATCCGTCATCTGTCATTCCGACAGCGTTATCCTCTTTGGCTCCTCTTGCAAAACCTGCAAGCTGAAGCATTTTTAATTCTTTTAAATATCCAAAAGTTCTTGCTTCGCAAACTTTATCAATTTCTTTTAGTTCCATTGATACCCAGCGGTTATTAAGTTCCGGATGTTTATAATTTACTCCGTATGTAATTCTAAAATTATCCGACGGTAAAACGACACAATGTGTTTTTCCGTTTAAATATGCAACAGGTTCTGTAATTTTAAATGATTCTGTTGTTTGCGAAGTAATTCCTGCTTTTTTAAATAATTCGACCCAAGGTTTTGAACTTCCATCGCCTAT
>JBJEGL010000128.1:0-2681 GCA_051875035.1 Candidatus Gastranaerophilaceae bacterium
AAATCACAATTACCAATTTGGAAACAAGGCGAATGGACATAACAAAATTAAAAACAAAAAATTGGCAGCATAAAAGAGGTTCAATCGGTGAAGTAGTAACCGAAATTGATGATATTGCCCAATGTGTAGCCTCGATAATGGAAATCACAAAAGGTTCCGTTCCTCTTTGTCCTGAACTCGGAACAGATGTTATTGAGGCAATCGGTGAAAATACCGAAGATGCAATAGAAATCGCAACTGCTATATTTGCCAAAGAAATACCTATTCAGGAGCCGAGATGTGAGCTTCTTGATATAACCGGAGAAAAAGACGAGAACGGAAAAATTATCATAAAGCCGTATATTCAGGCAAAACAAACAGGTAAAACAAAAAAGATAGAAAGATATATAAATGTATAATGCCCCTGATTTTATAAATATTGATGCCAAAGCAGATAAAGAGATGTTAATAAAAAAATATGAAAAAGAAACTGATACAACTCTTTATCCTGCTCAAGATGCCATGATTTTAATTAATCTTATGGTGTATTATGCAAATCTTGTAAAAACACAGATGAACGAGGCAGCAAAGTTAAATCTTGTTGAATGTTCCAAAGCACCGATTTTAGACTTTTTAGGAAGATTTAAAAACTGCGAAAGAACAAAAGCACATCCGGGTGTTGATGTATTAAAAATAGTTTTAAATACAACTTTTTCATATAACATCAATATTGCAAGCGGTTTTCAGGTAAAAACTGCTGACGGAGAGTACATTTTTGTTACAACAGAAGATTTAATTATTCCTGCAGGAGAAACAACAGGATATGTTGAAATTGAATCACTAATCGCAACAAGTGAAGTTAATAAGTATAATGCAGGCGAAATAAATACTGTAATATCTTCTGCCTTTTCATATATAGATTCCGTAGAAAATATAAACGGTGTTACGGGCGGAAGTGATGATGAATCAGATGAACATTATATAGAAAGAATATTACTTGCTCCTGAAGGATTTTCTGTTGCAGGACCGGAAGCAGCTTATATATATTTTGCACTTTCGGCTCATCCTTCAATTATAGATGCAGCGGTTGATGTTCCGTCTGATGATGCAACTGTTGAAATCAATAATGTTGAAAGTGTTTTAACGGAAAATACTGCTGATAATGCTTTGTATTCAACTACAATCAATTATCAGACAGGAGAAATGCAAATAACATTAAAAGAACAATTAGCAGCCGGCACAACAATCAATGTTAAAATTCCGCATCCTTACAGAGTAAACATATATACTCTTACTGAAGAAGGCGAAACACCGCAGGTTGTACTTAATGAAGTTTCTGAAAAACTTAAACCTGTAAAACCATTATCCGATTATACAGAAGTTCATAGTGCTACCGTTGAAGATTATACAATTACAGGAACAGTTTATCTTTATTCAAATGCTGATGAAAAAACTGTTAAAACTAATGTTAATAGGAAATTAAAAGCCTATGTTAACACCAATAAAAACAAATTAAAAAATGCAATTGTAACAAACAAAATTACAACAGAAATATGCAGTATTAAAGGTGTTTATGATTTTGCTTTAACAACACCGTCTGCCGATATGACCGCCGCAAAAAGCAAAAGTTATAAAGGAACAATCGGAAATATAGAATTTGTGAGGGTGAGCGATGCTGAATAGTCTGTTACCCGAAAATTATCAGGACACAAATAATCTTGCTCTTGAAGAATGTATCAAGCAAGTTTTAAATGTTGATTTGAAAAAAATAATGATATTTCCTATTGAAAATGTATCAGAAGAATTATTGCCATATCTTGCCAAAGAAAATCACATTATGGGCTTTGAAGGTTGGAATTTGGTACAGAATTTAAAAGAAAAACAAGATTTAATTATAAATTCACTGATAATGCACACCAAAAAAGGCACAAAGAACTCAATAAAAGAAGCCTTAAAAAAGATAAATATTGAATGTGAAATTCAGGAATTTTGGGAATATTCAGGTCGCCCCGGACATTATCAGATTCCGTTTCTGCAAATATTTGAAAGAAGTTTTACGGAAGAATTGGAAAATGCAGTTTGGGAAATGACAAGACACTATGCTCCAAAATCAAGAATTTTGGATAATATCAAATTTTATTTATGTACTTTGGGCAAAATTTTTGTAAGTGCAAATGCAAAATATGTAGAAAAAACAACAATAACAACAAATGAGGCAATAATATAATGTCAGAACATAATGTAAAAGTAACGGATATAGGTATTGATAAATTAATAGACAGTATTGAAAACAGAACGGTTTTTCCTGCGGTAAAAATGGCTGTCGGAGATAGTAACGGAAGTTATTATGAACCGTCTTATACACAAACTGATTTGCTTAATAAGCAATATACATCAACATTATATGCCAAAGGCAAAAGAAACGGATATTTATATTTTGATATGCAACTTCCGCCGTCAGTCGGAGGATTTACGATAAGAGAAGTCGGCTTATACGATAATGAGGACAATTTACTTGCTGTTTCAAAATACCCTGAAACATATAAACAACAAGCAGAATCAACAAGTAATAAAACTTTGTTAATAGAAATGCAGATTCGATTATCAAATGAAGCATTTAATAATATAATTATTGATGATTCGGGAAATTTAGTAACTGAAGAATTTTTAAACGAAACCCTATTAAATAAGGCAAATGTTTC
>JBJEGL010000129.1:0-2672 GCA_051875035.1 Candidatus Gastranaerophilaceae bacterium
AATCTTGTATTCCTTTCGTCAGTACCACTGAGGATGACAATAGGTTCAGAGTGATCAAATGTGGTTATTTATTATATATATTGTATAATTCAATAAAAAGATTATAAATAAAAATGTGTTGTAACAAATAGTAGTTTATTGTAGACTATAAAGATTGGAGATAACAATGAATTTTAATGACGAAGAAAAAAAAGAATATTTAGATACTTTAAAGAGAATTGCCGATTCTTTAGATGAAATAAAAGAAGGCAACAGAAGACTTATTAGAGAAATTTGTCCGCCTTCCGACAAAGATACTTTAATTAATACACTTCTGTATACAAATATGGAAGATGAAATCAGACAAATGCATGCTGATGGTCTCTCTGATGAAGAAATTTTAAAAAATGAGAAGGTCGTTATCGCAATTGAAAATTTGGGAATTAGAGGATTAATTTCCGAAATGGCAACAGAAATATGTAAAACAATTGAAGACAAAGACAATTCTTGTGATAGCCATCACCACCATCATCACCAGTCCAAGCATGAAAAATAATAAAATTTTATAAAAATTGTTGATTGGATAATACCTGTTCAATCAACAACTAAAACATTGTTAATCAAGTTTTCTTTTTGTTCGTGTGAAAGCTTTTTTATTTTTTTTTCAATTTTCATTGCTTCTGATTTTGTTGAAAAATCTTTTTGCCAGACAATTTTTACGGGTTTATGCGAACGAGTATATTTTGCCCCCTTGCCGCTAAGATGTTTTTCAAATCTTTTTTGAACATCATCCGTATAACCGCAATAGTAGCTGTCGTTTTCCGTTAAAATTAAATAAACATAATATTTTTTATCCGAGTTGCTCAATTTCATCCAAAGTTTTTATTATAGTTTCGTAATTGTCTTCCGTAACAAGTTTACCTCTGTATACGCCTGCATCACGTATTCCTTTGATATAATACGGATAAAATTTCCTAAAAAATTTTATTCCGTTTTCTTCGCCTCTAAATTCTATTTCCGCATTCAAGTGTTCTTTTAATACGGCAATTTTTTCAGGCAGAGTTTTTTCATCCGGTAAAATACCTGTTTTAAGATATTTGTCAATTTGTGACGGAAGCCAAGGGTTTCCGAGCAGTCCCCGCCCTATTGAAAGACCGTCCGCTTTTGACTCTTCAAGTGCTTGTATTGCAGAGTTTACAGAAATTATATCTCCGTTAATAAAATAAGGTATATCAATTTCTCCTTTCAACTCTGCTACTCGTTTCCAATCCGCGGTTCCTGCATACATTTGAACTCGTGTTCTTGCATGTATACATACGGCACTTGCTCCTGCTTCCTGCATTTTTTTTGCAAAATCAATAAAATTTATACTGTTTTGATTTATACCTAATCTGAATTTACATGTAACAGGCAGTTTAGTCATAGATTTCACCGCTTTAACAATTTCTACTGCGACATCGGGTGATTTCATCAAGGCACATCCGTCTGTTGCTTTCATTACTTTATTAACCGGACAGCCCATATTTATATCTATTATTGTTGCCTTAGGGGATAAAATTTCTGCGGATTTTGCCATTAAATCAGGTTTATGTCCTTCGATTTGAAATGCAACAGGTTTTTCTATGTTTTCCGTTGCACAAATATGACATTCCTGTCTTTGCATAAGAGCTTCCGAGCTAATCATTTCTGTTGTCAAAAGACAGTCTTTTGAATATTTTCTTATTAATTTTCTCAAAACTAAATCGGTTATACCTGCCATTGGAGCAGAAATAACTCTCGAATTAATTGTTACTTTTCCTATTTTTATTTTATTGAGATTGCTTAATTCGTTCTCTTGCGTATCTTGTGTAATCATTATTTTCTGTTGATAATTCCAAAAATTTCTTGTAATTCTGAATTGCACGGGGAAAATTCTTTAAACTGTCATAGTCAACACCCAAAGAATAGTAAACAAGAGCTATTGTCGGGTCTTTTGCTATAACACTTTCATAATCAGTTACAGCTTCTTTATATTTACCCTGAGCATCATATACCATAGCACGATAATAATAAGGCAGGTACCCGCCTGTTTTTTGATTGATTAAAGAATTTAAAATCGTTTGTGCTGCGGCATATTCTTTGTTTTCATATTTTTCTATTGCTTTATTTAACTCAATGTTTGATTTTTGTTCATTGATATAAGCTGCCATTTCTTCAACTTTCGGATTTTGTTTATTTGTAATTTTTCTCAAAGTTAAATCAGCATTTTGAATATCATTTTGATATATATATATGCCCGTCAATGCAAGCAGAACATCTTGATTATTCGGTTCCGTTTCAAGTGCTTTTTTGTAATATAAAACAGCATTAGGATAATCCTTCATAAGCTGGTAAATTCCGGCAATGCCGAGGTATGAGTTGAAACCTTGCGGCTGTATGCTTTTATATTTTGCAAGAGCTTCGGTGTAATTGCCTTTTTCTCTCAATTTGTCGGCTTCTGCATAAATGTTATTTGCCATACTTGATTTTACAGTGTTATATAAATTATTAATTTGTGAATCTGTCGGGAATTTTTGTTTTGCTTTTTCCGCATATATCAAGGCTTGCGGAAAATTATTTTGTCCGACATATATTTGAGTCAAGTTTAGATAAAGAGCTTTATCGTTCGGATTGGCGTCTATTGCGGCTTGGTAATATTTTATTGCACTCGGAAT
>JBJEGL010000130.1:0-2671 GCA_051875035.1 Candidatus Gastranaerophilaceae bacterium
TCTTGCAATATTTTAAAAGTTGAATTTTTGATTTCATTGTATCTATTGCATCTACGACGGCATCAGCTTTTTGTGAAAAAATTTCATCATTTAATTTTTCATTATAAAAATCATCAAACACACGAATTTGAACTTCGGGATTTATATCTTTTAATCTTTTTTCAAATTCGGCAGTCTTTTTATTTCCAATATTAGAATGTAGGGCAATAATCTGTCTGTTTAAATTACTCCTGTCAATTTCATCAAAATCAACAAGAGTAAATTTTCCAACGCCGCATCTTGTGAGCATTTCAGCCGAATATCCGCCAACTGCTCCCACGCCGAAAATCACAACATGTTTTTCTTTCAAAAGTTGTTGATTTTCTTTGCCCCATATAAGTTCATTTCTCGAAAACATCAGCCGTTAAGAGCTTCTTTCAAAAGTTTATTAAGCAATTGAGGATCAGCTTTCCCCTGTGTCGCTTTCATCGCTTGACCCACAAAGAATCCGAACAGTTTATCTCTGCCGCCTCTGTATGCTTCAACCTGACTCGGGTTATCGGCAACAATCTTATCAATAATAGATTTTAATGCCCCTTCATCAGATATTGTGCTTAATCCTTCTTTTTCTACAATATCTTTTGCACTGCCGCCTTCTGTTAAAAGCGTTGTGATTATTTGTTTTCCTATATTATTGGAAATTGTTCCTTTGCATACAAGTCCTACAAGTTCCGCAAATGACTCAACACTTAATTTTGTTTCGTTAATCGTTAAATGCTCTTTCTTTAAGTATGCGGTAACTTCCTTCATAAGAAAATTATTTGCTATCTTTGCATCTGCACCGAGTTCCAAAACTTTATCATAAAACAGTGCCGTTTCCATTTGTTCAACAATCACATTTGCATCATAAGCAGAAAGTCCGAGAGATTCATATCTTGCTCTTTTTGCATCAGGAAGTTCAGGCATTTTTTCTTTAATAGAATTTTTCCATTCATCAGAAATTTCTAACGGCATCAAATCAGGTTCGGGGAAATATCTGTAATCATGAGCATCTTCTTTACCTCTCATGGAACGGGTTTCACCGGAATTGTCATCCCAAAGTCTTGTTTCTTGAACAACTTTTCCGCCATCTTCAATAATGTCTATCTGTCTGTCAATTTCAAATTCGATAGCTCTTTGCAATGCTCTAAAGCTGTTTACATTCTTGATTTCAGCTCTCGTTCCGAATTCCTTCTGTCCTAAAGGACGAACAGAAATATTAGCATCACATCTCATTGAACCTTCTTCAAGGTTTCCGTCACAAACACCGATATATCTTAATACCGTTCTTAATTCTTCCATATATGCTCTTGCTTCATCAGAAGACCGCATATCCGGTTCAGAAACGATTTCAAGTAACGGAGTTCCAGCTCTGTTTAAATCCACCAATGAATATGAAGAACCGGCAATTCCAGTCGCTCCTGCGTGAACGAGTTTTCCTGCATCTTCTTCAAGGTGAGCTCTCGTTATACCAATCCTTTTACCCTGTATATCAATGTATCCGTTTATGCATATAGGTTCATCATATTGCGATATTTGATATCCTTTCGGAAGATCAGCGTAAAAATATTGTTTTCTGTCAAACTTGCAGCGACGCGGAATTTCACAATGCAATGCAAGTCCTGTCAATATACCCATATCAACTACCGCTCTGTTTAAAACAGGTAAAACCCCCGGCATTCCAAGTGTAATTGCACTTATTTCGGTATTTTGCTCTTGTCCGAAGTCTGTTCCGTCAGGTGCAAAAATTTTTGATTTTGTTTTCAACTGAGCATGAACTTCAAGCCCTATTACCGCTTCATATTTTTTTCTTAACTCTTCCGGCATATTTTTTTCCTTTGTATTTTTCTATGCGAATATAATAACATAAAATATAAATTAATTATGTTATTTTATAATTGCTGTTGTAAAACGATATGCTTCAAATGTATCGGAAAACCAATCAGGCATTAATCCCGCTTTTTGCTTCAATGCATTTAAAAATTGCTTCTTATCCGAAATAACCTGCCAAACTTCCGGTAAAAATACCGCCTGTCTTCCTAAATCTTTTATAATCAACCCGTCGATACCGGTACGAAGCTGTTCAAGCAAATCAGATTCATCCTTGAATGACATACGAATTGGTAATGAAAGCAATGAAATTGATGCATCAAGTTTCTCAAACTCTTTAGCTTCTACAGGCAGAAATCTCGGATCATTAAATGCCGCATTTCGTGCATTTTTACATAAGTTTACAATAAATGGTTCTTCCCCTATGACGTTCCCTATACATCCTCTTAGATTTCCTTCCCTGTAAAGGGAAACAAAACATGGCACTTTTGTTTCCAATGCCTTCGGATAATTTTCAATCTTAAGATTTAGCTTTTCAAGCTGCGATTTAATGCTTAATTTGGCAATTTGCAATATTATCTGAGAAAAATGTTCTTTTAAAAACTCAATTCTTTCTTCTTCTGCAAGATACCAACTTCCGTAACCTACAACACTCGTTGTATCTCCGCTCCTTTCGGAAGAATCACTCATTCCGACTCTAATGAATGAATAATTGCATTCTCTTGCAAAATTAACAATGGCACTTACTGCCTTATATCCGCATGCCTGCTCGGGCATAATATTTTCAGGAGCTGATTTTTCAATCATATCGTCTGTGTCCATA
>JBJEGL010000131.1:0-9989 GCA_051875035.1 Candidatus Gastranaerophilaceae bacterium
TTTGATGTTTAGATAGGCAAGTCGTTTTAAATCCTCAAAAAGGTACGACTGCTTCAATTGAAAGGATACAGATATGTACGCAATTGTTGAAGCCGGTGGAAAACAGTATCAAATGGAAGAAGGACGTTATGTTGATATCGAACTTCTTGAAGATGCTCCGGAATCAAAAGTAGTTTTCAATCAGGTAGTAATGCTTGTAAACGGTAAGAAATCAAAGGTTGGTCAACCATATGTTGAAAATGCAACTGTTGAAGGTGTTGTCGTAAAACACGATAAAACTAAAAAAGTTCTCGTTTACAAACAAAGAGCTAAAAAAGGTTACAGAAAACTTCAAGGACACAGACAGAACTTTACAAGAGTTATGATTAATAAAATCAGAACTAAAGCAAGTTCTTCCGAAGAATAACCGCAGAATATAAGGAGAAAGAACAATGGCACATAAAAAAGGTATGGGTTCTACCAAGAACGGTCGTGACAGTGAAAGTAAGCGATTAGGCGTTAAAAAGTTCGGCGGTGAAGTTGTTAAAGCCGGTAATATTATTGTTCGCCAAAAAGGAACAAAAATTCATCCGGGTAACAATGTAGGTATCGGTTCCGATAATACGTTATTTGCTACTATCGACGGTGTGGTTAAATTTGAACCTCACAGACGTACCCGTAAACAAGTCAGCGTTTACGCACAAGCTTAGTTTTAAAGGTATAGAATTAAAAGAGGAAAAGCATTGCGTTTTTCCTCTTTTTTGTTTAAAAGAAAACCCTTTCCGTGAAGAAAGGGAATGAGCAACCGAGTAAAAGAAGAACAGAGTGTATGCTTAATTATGGTAAACGATTAATTTTGCATAATCATTGTACGTTCAGACCGTATTTTGATATTTTGTATCAATAATTTGCTTATACGTATGGCTGATTTTAAAATTGAAAACTTATATACAACTTTGCACAAGAGCATTGCTGTCTTTCTGAATCCGTTGACTTTTTGAGGGTGTTGAATCTCTTGTAAAAGAAATTGAAAATAAAATATACTTTACTTTTGTTCAATTGATATAGATTCTTCGGTCGCTCCGCTTTCTTGGAATGACAGCTATTTTGTCGTTCTGAACAAAGTGATAAATAAAAGATACAGCTCAACGTGTCGAAAAATTTATTGTCATTCTGAACCCAGCGGATTTTGTGTAGAGTTATGAGCCATAAGGCTCAAACTCGAGGTAGCAAAAAGTCAAACGAGTGCCAACGAAGTAGAACGAGGAACGACTTTTTGTGAAGCAAAATCCAAGACATTAACAGGAGGGTGAAGAATCTGTTTGTATGAACTTAAAAATTAAAGAGATACTTCGGCTAAAGCCTCAGTATGACATTTTTTAATTTGAGATACTTCGGACTTAAATTGATATTTGTCCTCAGTATGACATTAATTCTATGTGTAAAATTAATATTTTGTCATTCTGAGTGCGTAGCACGAAAAATCTTTTTACACAAATTTAAAATACAAATACTTTTTCCTCTTGCAAAAAACATTCACAGGATGTTTTTTGCGGCGGCAGAGTTCTCAGTATGACAAACTCCGCTATCACTAATATACGCCTGTGCGTTTTGGCGTAAACTGCTATATAAATTTTATTGAAAAATATAGGTTTAAATGCCGAAAAATCTTGCTTTTGGTAATCTTAAGGCTTCTTAATAATTGGAAAGCCTAAAAATACTTGATATAGCTGATATTGTAAAAATAATTTTCTTTTAAATATATTTGTTTTATAATGTTTAAAGATAATACAATAAAGGTCAAAAAGATGAGTGTAAATTTAGAAAAAAATGAAAATAATGAAGTGTTAATGGACATAAAAGTTGATGCAAAAGAAGCAACAGATGCTTATTATAAAGCTTGCAGAAAACTTGCAAACAGAGTTAATGTTCCGGGTTTCAGACGCGGTAAAGCTCCTAAAAAAGTTCTTGAAAAACATATAGGTGCAGATTATATCCAAAGAGAAGTTCTGCAAGGTATTCTTCCTAAATTGTTTTCGGAAATTATTACATCAAACAACTATAAAACAATAAATGAACCGTCTGTAGAAACTTATAATTTTGAAGATGACGGCTCTATTTCGATAAAAGCAAAGGTTGAGCTTCGTCCTGAATTTACACTTTCCGAATATAAGGGGAGGGAAATTCAGATAGAAGAGTTTAAACAACCGGATGATGCAATGCAAAAAGAATTGGATGATATTAAAGACAAAAATTCCACATTGCAGAAGGTTGAAGGCAGAGTGTCAAATGCCACTGATTTTGTAAATATTGACTTTGAAGGCTTTGTTGATGGCAATGCTATAAAAGGTGGTGCTGCAAAAGGTTATTTGTTGGATTTGGGACACAGCAACTTTATTCCCGGATTTGCGGAACAATTGGTCGGTAAAGAAGCCGGTTCGGAGTTTTCAATTAATGTAAAATTCCCTGATGAATACCATGATGATACAATTAAAGGTAAAGATGCAGAATTTAAAATTAAATTAAACGAAATCAAAGAAAAAGTTTATCCGGAAATTAATGATGAGCTTGCAAAAAAAGTAGGCAAATTTGAAACTCTTGATGAACTTAAAGCAGATATTCAAAGATATCTTGATGCTTCTCAAAAAGCAGAAAATGACAAACGTGCAACGGTTGTTATTTTTGACAAACTTTTGGCTGAAACAGAAATTAAAATCCAAGAACCGATGATACAACGTGAAATTTATGCAATGAAAGTTGAAATGAAACAAAAAGCGGAACTTAGAGGACAAGATTTCGATAAATTGATGCAGGAACAAGGCGGAGAAGAACTTGAAAAAGAAATGCATCAAGAAGCTGAAAAACGTATAAAGACAGCTTTAATAATCGGACAAATTGCACAAAACGAAAAAATTTCGGTTGAAAGTGCCGATATTGAAGCAAAAATTCTCGAAATTTCAAGACTTTACGGAACAACAAGAGAAGATATTTTGAAAGAAATAGGACAAAATCCTAACTTGTTGTATTCTTTAAATCAACAAATTTTGGGACAAAAAGTGACACAATTCCTTTTGGACAATTCAAAAATCGGTCCTAAGGCATAGATAAAAACAAAACAGGAGAATAAAAATAATGAGTTTTGTACCGGTAGTAATAGAACAATCAAGCAGAGGCGAAAGATCTTTTGATATTTTTTCAAGATTATTAAGAGAAAGGATTATTTTCCTCGGCACACAAATTGATGATATGGTTGCAAATCTTATAGTTGCACAGTTGTTACTGTTAGACAGTGAAAATCCAGAAAAAGATATTATGTTGTATATCAATTCACCGGGAGGAAGTGTAACTGCAGGCTTAGCAATTTTTGACACAATGCAGCACATAAGAGCGGATGTATCTACAATCTGTCTCGGACAAGCAGCATCAATGGGAGCATTCCTTCTTGCAGCGGGAACTCCGGGTAAAAGAATGGCTTTACCTCATTCGAGAGTTTTAATTCACCAACCATTAGGCGGTGCACAAGGTCAGGCAACTGATATTGAAATTCAAGCTGCTGAAATTTGCAGAATTAAAAGAACATTGAATGAAATTCTTGCAAAAAATACGGGACAATCTTTAAAGAAAATTGAAAAAGACACGGATAGAGATTATATTATGACACCTGCTGAAGCACTTGAATACGGTATGATTGATAAAGTTGTTACAATGGGTGAAAAGAAGTAGTTTTCAGGCGGTTTTTATAAACCGCCCGATACTTTTATAGTCTCGGGGACAAAGGAGAAAACATGGCAAACCATGACGACAGTCGTTTAAAATGTTCATTTTGCGGAAAAACTCAAGATCAGGTAAAAAAATTAATTGCCGGACCTGAGGTATACATTTGTGATGAGTGTGTTGAGCTTTGTAATGAAATTTTAGATGAAGAATTTTTAGAAACCAAAGATAAAAAAGAAGATACGGCCATCGTTGAAAAGCAGGAAGATTTAAAGGATATTCCTAAACCGCATGAAATTAAGGCTTATCTTGACCAGTATATAATCGGGCAGGATGATGCGAAAAAAGTTTTGTCGGTTGCTGTTTATAACCATTACAAGAGACTTGCTCATAATGCTGCATCGAATGGAAAAAATGATGTTGAAATATACAAAAGTAATATTTTGCTTGTTGGACCGACAGGAAGCGGAAAGACTCTGTTAGCACAGACTTTGGCAAAAATGCTTGATGTTCCTTTTGCTGTTGCGGATGCAACTACATTAACAGAAGCAGGATATGTAGGTGACGATGTAGAAAATATTCTTTTAAGGCTTTACCAAAGTGCTAATTATGATGCACAGAAAGCTGAAAAAGGTATTATTTACGTAGATGAAATTGATAAAATCGCAAGAAAATCGGAAAATCCGAGTATTACAAGGGATGTAAGCGGTGAAGGCGTACAGCAGGCTCTTTTAAAAATGATTGAAGGCACTGTTGCGAATGTTCCTCCTCAAGGTGGCAGAAAACATCCTCATCAAGAATTTATACAAATTGATACAAGCAACATTTTGTTTATTGTTGGCGGAGCTTTTGTCGGACTTGAAAAAATCGTTGACAGACGAGCAGGAGAAGGTTCTTCTGTAGGTTTTGGTGCTCCGGCTCCTAAAACTCAGGCAGAAAAAGAAGTTGAAGAAAGCAAAATGCTTAAGAAACTTCAACCGGAAGATTTGTTGAAATTCGGTTTGATACCTGAATTCATCGGTCGAGTTCCTATTTATGCGGTACTTGATCCTCTTGATGAAGAAGCTTTAAAGAATATTCTTGTTGAACCTAAAAATGCTCTTGTTAAACAATATCAATGTTTATTAAAAATGGATGGAGTTGATTTGAAGTTTGATAAAGAAGCAATTGATGTAATTGCAGAAGAAGCTTTGAAGCGTAAAACCGGAGCAAGAGCTTTACGGTCAATTGTAGAAAACCTTATGCTTGATGTAATGTATGAAATTCCGTCAGATTCTTCTATTAAGGAATTTACAATTACCGCAGATATGGTAAAAACTCCGGAAACTTTACTTTCATTAGTTCATAAAGATAACAATAAAGTTGAACTAAATAATGTAGAGAAAATTGAAGATATTGCATAGATATTGTAAAAAAATAAAAGAGGCGGTTAAAAAACCGCCTCTTTCTGTTATTAATCTTGTTTTTGTTTCATACCTGTCATCAATTCTATATCAATAGTTCCGGTTTTTATTTGAAAATATTTTTATTTTAGGAATGTATACCTTTTTTTAAGTTTTCGAGTTGTTTAATTTCCTTATTGTTTAGAGGTATTTGATTACCGATAATTTTAGAATAAATAAAAGTTTTTGCATAATTTTCGGCAGTTTCTATTTTATAAAAAGCTTTTAATATGTTGTCTGCACCTGCGACTATTCCGTGATTAGCCATAAGAACCGTATCATATAATTCAAACCATTTTGCAGTATTTGTAACGAGTTCTTTTGATGAAGGCATAGCATAATCTGCGACTGGAATTTTGTCAAAATATAAAATATTTTCTGCGGTAATCGGAGCGGATAATTCTTGTCTGCAAGCTGCAAAAGCAGTTGTAAACGGAGCATGGCAGTGGATAATAGCATTTATATCCGGTCGTTTATTGTAAATTGCAACGTGCATAAATTTTTCAGAAGAAGCCTTTTGATTGGAGTAAAGTTCTTTGCCTTCCATATCAATTTCAACGATATCTTTTTCTTCTAAAAGTCCGAGTGCTGTTCCAGTACCCGTTATAAATATATGATTTCCTTGTTTTATACTTATATTTCCGGATGTTGCTGAGGTTAAATCTTTATCATAAAGCATTTTTCCGAATTTTATAATAGTTTTTTTCACACAAAAACTCCTTTTGTTTTTTTATTATAACAAATTTTAAAAAGTTGGTAAATATAGTTTTCTTGTAATATTTTTGCCGAAAAGGTTATGGTTTTATATAATTAAAATAATTGGGAAAAACTCATGTACATAAATAATATAAAACTTTTAAATTTTAGAAATTATGGTGATTTAAATCTTAATTTTGATGCCGATAAGATTTTATTGACAGGAAAAAATGCACAGGGCAAGACAAATCTTCTTGAGGCAATCAGCTATTTATCTTCGTTGAAGACTATAAAAGCAAAACAGGATAATGAGCTTATAAAATGGGGCGAAACGTTTGCACAAGTGAAGGGTGAGTTTATAAAAAATGATTCCGATATAACTTTAGAGGTTGTAATAAATCCGCCAAAGAAAAAGTTATTAAAAGTAAATGAAATAAAGAAAAATAAAACGGCAGAATATCTATCTAATATTTATTCGGTTAGTTTTTCAACGAGTGACTTAGCTCTTGTAAGAGGCAATCCGGAAGACAGGCGTACTTGGTTGGATGAGGCGGTATCCTCGTTATATCCTGCACATGCTGACAGAATGTCAAAATACAATAAAATTCGTACACAAAAAAATAATTATTTAAAGTCGCTTGGCGGGAATATAAATGCGGATAAATCTCTTTTGGAGGTATGGAATGAACAGCTTGCGATTACGGGCAGTAATATAATTTTATTGCGATTAAATTTTTTAAAGGAAATACTTAAGTATGCGAGACAAAAGCATTCTTATATTTCTTTAAAAGAAACATTGTCGATTTTTTATGATTCATCGGTTATTAGTACAGTTAATACAGAGGATGTTTCGGATTTTAAAAGTGAAAAAATTGCGGAATTGTTTTTTGATAAACTTGATGAAAAGAAAAATGAAGAAATAATTCGAGCACAATCAGTGGTCGGGCCTCATAGAGATGATATCTCTTTTTTTATTAATAATGTAGATTCAAAAAAATTCGCATCTCAAGGGCAGCAAAGAACGATAGTTCTTGCTTTGAAATTGGCGGAAACAGACTTAATTCGAGCGAAAACGGGGTATAATGCAATTCTTCTGCTTGATGACGTGCTTGCAGAGCTTGACGATATAAGACAAACATATCTTTTGAACGGAATAGAAGAAAAGCATCAAACAATAATTACCTCTGTTGATACATTACATTTTGATAAAAGATATTTGGAAAATGTAAAAATATATAAAATAATTCAAAGTGAAACAGGTGCAGATATTGTACAAGCTGAATAATAATTTAAGAGACTAAATCACAAGAACATTAACGTTATTCTGAATCTATTAACTTTTTGAGGGTGAAGAATCTCTTTGGAATAAATTGAAAATTACAGATACCTTTCTATCGTTCTGCACGATAATTCTTTCACTTAAGATATTTCGTACTAAAATTGATATTTGTCCTCAGTATGACACCAATGCTATTTGCAAAATTAATATTTTGTCATTCTGAACCCGTTGACATTTTGGGGGTGAAGAATCTTTTTAAAATAAATTAAAATTATAGATACTTCACTTATACTTAGTTGATATAGATTCTTTGGTCGTTCTGCTTCTTCAGAATGACGAATTATTTGTCATTCTGAACCCGTTGACATTTTGGGGGTGAAGAATCTTTTGCATGAATTTTAAATTTAAGTGATTCTTCGACTAAAGCTTCTATATGACGTAAGCTTCAAATCCTTTATTTGTATAAAACAACTTTATTTTGCTCAAATGTTTTTTTAACATCTATAACTCTTTGATTAGAGCTTCCAACCCAGTGAAGATTATTATCTTTCAATTTTTCAACAAATTCGCCGTCCGCAACAACATCAACAAGCTTAATTTCGTCAATATTGCATATATCTTCCCAGCTATATCCTGTGTAAAGCCAAATAGTTTTTTGGGGCATGGTTTCATGACATTTTTTGATAAGTCTGCAAATCTCACTTCTGTTATCAGGCAAAAGCGGGTCGCCGCCGCTGAAAGTAATGCCGTTAATATATTTTTTGTCTAAAGCTTCAAACAATTCGTCTTCGGCAGCTTTATCGAAAGGCAGACCTTCATTTTTATCCCAGGTAATCGGATTGTGACAGTTTTTACAGTGATGGTTACAGCCGGAAACCCAAAGGACAACCCGCAAACCATCACCGTTTAACATATCTTCTTTTGTAATGTTGTGGTAATTCATTACATGCTTACTCTGTCTTTGATTTCTTCCATTTTTGCTTCGTTAAGTCTTGTATCTCCCTTAACTCTTGAATATGAAAGATAACCGTTCATTCGGTCAATTTTTGTCAAATTTTTGCTTCCGCATTTTGGACAAACATCCATGTTTAATTCTTCATGACCGCAATCATCGCAGTATGAAAGCGATAAATTTACACCTTCATAGAAGCCTTTATCCATAGCTCTTTTAATAAGTGTTTCAACAGCTTGAGTGTTGTAAGAAATAGGATATTTAACATATTGAATTTTTCCGCCGTTAAGAAGTTCCCAAAATCTTCCTTCAAGGTCTTGTTTCTCAATAGGTCCGATATTTTCCGTAACATGGCAGTGGAAACTGTTTGACACATATCCTCTGTCCGAAACTTTATCTACAACACCGAATTTTTTACGGAATTGTTTAATTTGAAGTCCGCAAAGATTTTCAGCTGGGGTGCCGTAAATAGCATATAAATTGCCATCAGCTTCTTTAAATTCAGCAACTTTTTTATTAATATACTGCATAACTTCAAGAGCAAAAGTACCGTCTTCAACCAATGATTTACCATTATGCAATTCTTGAAGTTCGTTTAATGCTGTAATTCCGAAAGATGCAGTTGCAGCTTTCAAAAGAGGCTTAATTTTATCATGGAAATTCAAATGACCGCCGTAAAATCCGCCTTCACAGAATGCTAACGGATTGATAGATGCTCTCATTTCTCCGAGATATGCATAAGTTCTGATGTGGATTTGTCTAATCATTTCCATGTAATAATCAAGAACTTTGTAAAAATCTTCGCCATTTTTCTTAGCTTTTGCATAAATCATAGGTAAGTGAAGACTTATTGCACCAATGTTAAATCTTCCGACGAAAACAGGGGTATCATTTTCATCAGCAGGCTTCATTCCTCCTCTTTCATACCATGGAGATAAGAAAGCTCTGCATCCCATAGGAGAAATAACTTTTTTATATTTTTTGTACATGCTTGCTATGTAGCCTTCACCCGTTAAAGAGAGCCAATCCGGATACATTGTTTTTTTAGAGCATTCAACGCCTGCTTTAAATACATCTTCAAGTTCGCAACCTTCTCCGTGAAGATTTTCGTCATATAAAAATACTATTTTAGGGAATAAAACAGGTTTTTTGCATTCTTTTTTGCCTTGGCCGTTCTTTCTAACTTCAAGCATCATCATAGAAGCCATTTTTTCAAATTTACTTGTACCAAGCCCCATTGTCATTGTTATGAACGGGTAATCACCTCTGCTTGATGCAACCGTATTAAATTTGTATTCCCAGCCTTGGAAACCGTCGTGCAAGTCTTTTTGAACATCTTTTTCGGCTTCTTCTTTAGCTCTTTCTTCGCTAACACCCATGTCAATATATTTTTGATATTTTTTGTCATAAGTTCTTTGGGCATATTTTGCAAGAATTTTATCAACTTCCGGAACGGTAAAACCGCCATATTGTTGACTTGCAGCAGCCATAACGATATCACCTATTACGTCAAAAGCAACTTCCAGTGATTGTGGTTCGTTGTACCAAAGATTGCCCATTTCAAAGCCGTCTTTCAAAACGCCTTCAACGTTAAATAAACAACAATTCATTGTGTCACGTCTTGCGGACATATCGTGAATGTAGATGTAACCATCACGAATAGCTTGCAGTTCCGGTACAGTTAGGAAAAACTTTTTGTATAACTCTTTATTTAATTGGTTAAAGATTAATGAACGTTTTGTGGAAACTAAGGCAGAATCCGCATTTGAATTTTCTTTGTCTCCGATGTACATAATTTTTTGGCTTTCTTGATAAACTTTATCAAGCATTTGTACAAAATCGACTTTGTAATTTCTGTAATTTCTGTAACTTTTAGCTACTTTCGGGCTGACACTTTCTAATGCACTTTCAACGATATAGTGCATTT
>JBJEGL010000132.1:0-2661 GCA_051875035.1 Candidatus Gastranaerophilaceae bacterium
TACGCAAAACATAAAGAAGAAACTTATCATTCGGCAAGTACAGGTGATTATCTTGAATTTGTAAAGCGAAATAGTGTCTTATACCCTGACTTGTTCGCATTTATGTATGAAATGGGTATTGTTCAAAGATTTGAAGAAGAAAGGATAGCAGCATAATGTGTATAGCAATAGTTAAGCCGCAAGGCACAAAAATAAGTGATGAATATTTGAAAAATTGTTTTGACAACAATAAAGACGGAGCAGGAGTAGCCTACGCAAAAGACGGTAAACTACATATAGTTAAAGGTATTTTCAACAAGGATAAATTTATAAAAGTTGTAAGAGAAGTTGAAAAAATTGCGGAAGGTGATATTTTAATTCATTGTCGTATCGGAACATCCGGTTTAAGAGATAAGAATAACTGTCACCCTCATATTGTGAATGACAATTTAGTTATGATACACAACGGTATTTTAGATATTGATGTTCCTAAAAACAGTAAAGTATCTGACACAGTAATTTTTATAGAAAACTATCTGAAAAAGTTGTCGAAAGATTTTGTAAAAAATGAAGCGATTATGCACCTTATCGAACAAGCAATAGGCCCTAATAATAAATTTGCTTTTCTGAATAACAAAGGGGAATCGTTTATTTGCAATCCAAAAGCAGGAACTGTTGAAGGTGGTATTTGGTATTCAAATGACAGTTATAGCTTTGATTGGAATTATGATTTTTTCGAACAAGACGAAGATTTAGAAATCTTCGAATATTTTGAAAATTTAATAGACCAACTTGAATATGACGAACTTTATGAACTTGGTGACAGCCCTTTAATAAATATGGAAGATTATGTTTTAGAGCCTTTTTCGCTTAATAAATACAAAAATAATGATAAATACATATCTTTGAAAAATTATTCAAAAGAATTGTATTCAATGTATATGACTATGTATGACGAACTTCAGTACATACTAAATAAACAAAGTGCCTGAAAGGAGTAAAGAATGAAATGTTTATTTTGCGAGGGGATTTTTAAAAAATCCAAATTGATATTTCTAAATAATTATGCTCATTGTCCTGTCTGTGGCGGTAATTTGGGCAAAATAAGTATGTTTAAAAAACACAAAAATATAAGGATTAAAACAAATGTCGCAGTTAAGATTGCAGTTTAATCAATATTCCGTTCCCGAAGAATATGATTATGCTAATTTGTATGAAAATTTATTTATTCAAGACAAAGAAAGCAAAATATATTTCGGGAGCGGATATAACGGGCCAAAAACTCTTGCTTTTTATAACGATAAAAATACAGGAAAAATGTGGTCGAGAATAGAAGGTGCTGATTTAGAATTTATAAATTTTGCAGAAAGCTATCAATTTATTTTGACAAATAAAATACCTGTATATAACATATCGCAAGGTTCTTGGCAAAAAGAAATACAAGAATATGAAAGGAGTAAATAATGATTGATAAAGTAATTACAAGTTTACAAGATGCAGACAATATGCAGGAAATAAACCTTATAACAGGTTTAGATATGTGTAGTACGGATAATTGGGTTGATTATTCAACATTTGAAGAATATCCAAAACTCCGAAAATATGTATCAGCAGATGAATTAAAAGCATTGAAGAATAAAGATGCTGATTATATTGCATTTAGGTTTGATGATTAAGGAGTTGCAAGCATGACAGAAAAAATAAAATTAACAGAAATTCTTGAAATGGTTGAATTTGACTATGTTATCAATAATGACGGAACATTATCTTTGCACGATCAGCTTGGTGCAAATTTAGGCGGCATTGAAGATGATACCTTTGAAATAGACAAAAACCTTGCAATGCTTGTTATTGATAGGTTAAGTATCTATATTGAAGATTACATTACAGACGGATATGCAGAAACATTAAGAGTGGAATGTAATGAACAAGCCGATAAATCAGATACATACCTTGATTTATTAGAAAAAATGAAAAAATATCCCGAAAAATTCTGCGAAGGTTGTTTAAGAATAATGGAAGCACTTGACCGCCCAAATGAATTACTTGATGTTTCTGAAATTATTGAAAACAGTAAAATAACAAAAACTTGTTTTAGATGTGGCACAAGGCTGATGAAATCTCCTGTTGAGGGATATACATATTACTGCCATAAATGTAATGAAGATTTTTATGAATTTGAACAAGGAAAGGAGTAAAAATGAGTGAAAAATACTATGATAGCGGAAAATGTCCTGTATGTGGAAGTGAGCAAATAACTTATTACGGGAGTGAAATAGAAAATCCATACCTTTTTTACAGATGTTGTTGTGATATTTGCAATACAACATTTGATGAATACTATGAACTTGTATATTCAGGACTTGAAAATATAATAAGAGGTGATAAAGATGAAAATAACAAAAATGTTTAATTTTTCGGCAAATGAAATATCCGGCAGAACTTTTGAATTGCCGTATGACAAAGCAATAGAGATTATAAAAGAAAATTATCCAAATGAAGATAACATTGACCTTGATAATCTTGAAGAATACGAGATTGCAAGATTATTGTGGAATTTCTGTTTTGATGATATTGAAGAACACGAATTGGATAATGATACCTTTGAATCTACTATTGATGAAACTAAAATATACGAAACTACAAGACAGGTCGCATAAAACCGACAACACGACCAACAAT
>JBJEGL010000133.1:0-2659 GCA_051875035.1 Candidatus Gastranaerophilaceae bacterium
ATACATTTACAATACCGTTTGCATCAATATCAAAAGTAACTTCGATTTGAGGAATGCCTCTCATTGCAGGAGCAATTCCGTCAAGTCTGAACATACCTAATGACTTGTTATCTTTTGCCATTGGTCTTTCACCTTGGCAAACGTGAATATCTACTGCCGTTTGATTGTTTTCAGCAGTTGAGAAAACTTGTGATTTTGAAACAGGAATTGTTGTATTTCTTGGAACTAACGGAGTCAAAACACCGCCTAATGTTTCAATACCCAAAGTTAACGGAGTAACATCAAGTAATACGATATCTTTTACTTCACCTGCAAGTACACCTGCTTGAATTGCTGCACCAACTGCAACTACTTCATCGGGGTTAACGGATTGGTTAGGTTCTTTTCCCGTATAATCTTTAACCAATTGTTGAACAGCAGGAATACGGCTTGAACCACCGACAAGAACTACTTCATTAATGTCGCCTTTTGAAAGCCCTGCATCTTTAAGTGCCTGTTCAACAGGTTTTTTACATCTTTCAAGTAAATCATGCGATAAATCTTCAAATTTTGCTCTTGTTAAATTGACATCTAAGTGCTTAGGTCCGTTAGCATCTGCCGTAATAAACGGAAGGTTAATATTTGTTTCTACAACTGATGACAATTCGCATTTTGCTTTTTCCGCAGCTTCTTTTAAACGCTGCATAGCTTGTTTATCGCCTTTTAAATCAATGCCTTCCTGTTTTTTAAATTCTTCAACTAACCAATCCATAATTTTTTGGTCAAAATCATCACCGCCTAAGTGTGTATCGCCTGATGTAGAAAGAACTTCGTGAACGCCGTCTCCGATTTCAAGAATAGAAACATCAAATGTACCACCACCTAAGTCGAATACTAAAACTTTTTCAGCTTTTTCTTTTTCAAGACCGTAGGCAAGAGCTGCTGCGGTAGGTTCGTTCACGATACGAAGAACGTCTAACCCCGCAATTTTACCTGCGTCTTTAGTTGCTTGACGTTGTGCATCGTTAAAATATGCAGGAACTGTAATTACAGCTGATGTAACTTTTTCTCCAAGGTATGATGAAGCATCATCAGCTAACTTTCTCAAAATCATTGCGGAAATTTCTTGTGGGGTATAATCTTTTCCGTCGATGTTTTTCTTGTAATTTTCTCCCATATGTCTTTTAATTGATGCGATTGTTTTATCAGGGTTCAAAATTGCCTGACGTTTTGCAAGTTGACCTACTAACTTTTCGCCTGTTTTTGAAAAACCTACTATTGAAGGGGTAGTTCTTGAACCTTCCGAGTTAGCTATAACGGTAGGTTTACCGCCTTCCATAACAGCAACTACCGAGTTTGTTGTACCTAAGTCGATACCGATTGTTTTTGCCATTTTTATCTCCAATTCTTATGTTACTTACTTTTCTATATTCTTGTTATAACATCCCTTTTAAAAAACTTTTGAAAAATAAACAAAAAATTAATATTTCAATCTTATTAAAATGATTAAATTTGGAAGTTATATATTTATTTTATTATTTTGAATTGTATTTTTTATTGAATTATGCTGAAAATAAGGTTATAATTATTCTCAAATGAATATTATAAATAAAATCAAAAATTCTATTATAATTTCAGTACAAGCAATGCCTAATGAGCCTTTATACAAAGAAGATTGTATGAATGCCATGATTCAATCCGTCTTGAAAGGCGGTGCAAAAGCATTAAGATTAGCCGGTGCAAGAGATATTAAAAATGCAAAAAAATTTTCTGATGTTCCGGTTATAGGTCTTACTAAACCTGAAGTTATTCCAAAGAATTGGAAACAAATAGTTTATATTACTCCGGGCATGAAGGAAATTTCCGAACTCATTACGGCAGGAGCAGATATTATTGCTATGGATGGAACTTCTCGTCCGAGAGGTAATGATAATCTAAGGAAGCTTATAAAATATATCGAAATACACAAAAAAGCTTCAATGGCAGATATTTCCACTATTTCTGAGGCCATTGCAGCAAGAACTTTAGGTTTTGACTTGATTTCAACAACTCTTTCGGGGTATACACAAAATTCCGATTCTGACAGTGATGAACCCGATTTTAAACTTTTGGAAAAAGCAGTAAAAATACTTGATTGTCCAGTGATTTTGGAAGGTAGAATTTGGACACCGGATCAAGTTAAAAAAGCATTTGATTTAGGAGCTCATGCGGTTGTAATAGGCTCTGCTGTAACAAGACCGCAATTAATCGTTAAACGTTTTTACAACAAAAGCAAGTAGAAGGAGAAAACATGAAAAAGGCACTCGGCATAGATGTTGGCGGAACAAAAATTAGTTATGCAATTATTGATGAAAAAGGTGATTTTGTAAATAAAATCAAAAAAGTTTCAACCCCTAAAACATTGGAAGCGTTAAAAGATACATTCCAAGCTATAATTCAAGAAAATGAAAAAGATGTAGACTATATCGGTTTTGCAACAGCTGGTGCTATAAATCTTGAAAATACAAAAGTAGAATCAAATTCTCCTAATTTACCAAAAGATTACAATACGATTGAATTTACATCCTTTAGTAAGAAACCTATTTATGTGGAAAATGATGCTAACGCTGCTGCTTGGGCTGAATATAAAGTTGGTGCTGCAAAAGGTTATGATAACAATATTATGGTAACTTTAGGTACG
>JBJEGL010000134.1:0-9949 GCA_051875035.1 Candidatus Gastranaerophilaceae bacterium
AAAATAACACCTTTTTTTCTTATTCCGAGAGATTTTAAAATTTGATATCCTGCTTTAACTTCCTCAACAGGATTTCCTGTCAATGAAACTCTTATTGTATCTCCGATTCCTTCCGCCAAAAGAGTGCCTAAGCCGACAGCAGATTTAATTAAGCCTCCGCGTATAGTGCCTGCTTCCGTAACACCGAGATGAAACGGATAATCAACTTTTTCTGCCATCAAACGATAAGCTTCTATTGTTGTCAAAACATCACTTGATTTTAAAGATATTTTTATTTGGTCAAAATCATTATCTTCCAATATTTTTATATGGTGCATTGCACTCATAACCATTTTTTCAGATAAAGGAATATCAAGCTCTTGCAGATTTTTTTCCAAAGAACCTCCGTTTATGCCGATTCTTATTGGTATATTGTTTTTCTTTGCAGACTCTACAACTTTCTTAACAAACTCATCTCTGCCAATATTTCCGGGATTAATCCTAAGAGCAGCAACGCCGTTATAAATACATTGCAAAGCAAGCCTGTAATCAAAATGAATGTCTGCTATTACAGGAATTTTAACTTTTTTTACAATATCTTTTACCGCAGCAGCAGCATCTCTATTTAAAACCGCTAACCTGATTATTTCACAACCTGCATCTTGAAGTTCTTCAATTTGTCTAACTGTTGCAGCTATGTCTCTTGTATCGGTATTACACATGGACTGAACTGTAATTTTGCTGTTACCGCCGACTTTAACGCCTCCAACAGATATTATTTTTGATTTTCTTCTTTGAATCATAATTTTTTCCTGATAGAATAACCTTATAAATAAGAATAACATATTTTTAGGCAGAGGGCTATGAAAATTGCAATAATTTCAGATATTCACGGAAATGACGAGGCACTAACAGCTGTTTTAAACAGTATAAATATGGAAAAATGCGATAAAATATTTTGTTTGGGAGATTTGGCAATGGCAGGTCCTGAACCGTCAAAAGTTGTAAACAAAATTAAAGATTTAACATCAAGTATTAATTTTGTTCTTATACAGGGGAATACAGATGAAAAATTAGGAATATACGATAAAAATTTTGAAGAAAATCTTGATAAAAATGTTCCTGTTATGGCAAGTGCATATAGAGCGGATTTAAAAGAACTTTCAAACGATGATAAAAATTTTTTGGCAAGTTTGCCTGAAAAAATAACAGTTGAAGAAAGCGGAATAAAAATCATGCTTTGTCATGGTTCACCAAGAAAAAACGATGAAAATATCACAAACGATTTGACGGAAAACGAACTTGAAGAAATAATAAAAGATACTGATGCTGAAATTATTTTTTGCGGTCATACGCACGTTCCTTGCGGTTATGCAACAAATACAGGCAAAACGGTTGTAAATGCAGGAAGTGTTGGCAGGCCGTTTTCCGAAATGCCTAAGGCATGCTTTGTTATTTTAAGTATACAAGATAACGGCGATTATGAAATTGAACATAAACTTATAGAGTATGATTATGAGGGTGCGGCAAAAAAGCTTGAAAAAAGAGGGTTTGTCGGAAGTGAAAAATTAGCAGCGATGCTAAGAAAGGCAACATCAAGATATCCTCAATAAAATGAAAAGACCTCTTTTTAGAGGTCTTTTTAAAAAATATGAGTTATAAATATTTTTCAATGTTATTAACTATTGAAGACTTTGGCATAAGTCCGACAAGTCTTTCTTTTGCCTGTCCTTCTTTAAATAATAAAATACTTGGCAGACTGCTAATTGAGAATTCTTGAGCAATTTTAATATTTTCATCAGTATTGAGTTTATATATATTAATCTTGCCGGAATAATCTTCTGCTATTTGAGCTAAGACATCAGCCATTTTACGGCATGGACCACACCAGGGAGCGTAAAAATCCACGACAGTAAGTTGGTTTGAGTCTAAAACATGAGTCTTAAAAGTATTTTCATTAAGTTCTTGAATATTAGCCATGATTAACCTCCTGAATTGTTCAAGTAATATATCATGGTAAAGCATATAAGTAAATAATCGCTGAAAATAGCCAATTGAGTATAAAAAAAATAAATTTAAAAGACTACTTGACATTAAAGTGTTTCCTTAATATGATAAGCGTACACAACTGAGAAGTTAGTGCCGGTGTAGCTCAACGGTAGAGCAACGGTTTTGTAAACCGTAGGTTGTAGGTTCGATTCCTATCACCGGCTAATTTAGCACAATGATAAATAAATATGGGTAGGTGGCCGAGTGGCTAAAGGCGACAGACTGTAAATCTGTTCACGCGAGTGTACGGTGGTTCGAATCCACCCCTGCCCAGACTCTTTCTTATAAGCCTTTGTGGCGCAGGGGTAGCGCACTCCCTTGGTAAGGGAGAGGCCACGGGTTCAAATCCCGTCAAAGGCTAATTAAAGCACCTATAATTAAAGAATTTAGGAAAATAAACGGTAGAGATAATTACAGAAAAGGAGATTAATCTCATGGCACGTGAAAAATATGAACGTACGAAACCGCACGTTAACATTGGTACCGTAGGACACGTTGACCACGGTAAAACGACTTTAACTGCTGCAATCACATCAGTATTGGCTGCTGCAGGACAAGCACAAGCTAAAAAGTTTGATGAAATCGACGCTGCTCCGGAAGAAAAAGCAAGAGGTATTACAATCTCAACGGCACACGTTGAATATGAAACAGAAAAAAGACACTATGCACACGTTGACTGCCCGGGTCACGCTGACTATGTTAAAAACATGATTACAGGTGCTGCACAAATGGATGGCGGTATTCTTGTTATCGCAGCAACAGATGGTCCGATGCCTCAAACAAGAGAACACATCTTGTTGGCTCGCCAAGTTGGTGTTCCCAGACTTGTTGTATTCTTGAATAAATGTGATATGGTTGATGATGAAGAACTTCTCGACCTCGTAGAAATGGAAGCAAGAGAATTGCTTACACAATATGAATTTGACGGAGACAATATTCCGTTCATCAGAGGTTCAGCTTTGAAAGCATTAGAAGCAGTTCAAGCTAACGCATCAATAAAAAGAGGCGAAGATAAATGGGTTGATAAAATTTGGGAATTGATGGATGCTATCGATGAATACATTCCGACTCCTGAACGTGATGTTGATCAACCGTTCCTTATGCCGATTGAAGACATTTTCTCAATTACAGGTCGTGGTACAGTTGCTACAGGTCGTGTAGAAAGAGGAAAAGTTAAAGTTGGTCAAGAAGTTGAACTTGTTGGTTTCGGCGAAACTAAAAAGACAACTGTTACCGGTGTTGAAATGTTCAGAAAAATGTTAGACGAAGGTCTTGCTGGTGATAACATTGGTGCATTGCTCCGTGGTGTAGACAAAACAGACATCCAAAGAGGACAAGTTTTGGCAGCTCCCGGTTCAATCAAACCGCACACTAAGTTTACAGCAAACGTTTACGTTTTAACAAAAGATGAAGGTGGACGTCACACTCCGTTCTTCCCCGGATACAGACCGCAATTCTATATCAGAACGACTGACGTTACTGGTACTATCAAATTTGAAGGTGAAATGGTAATGCCTGGTGACAACGTTGTAATGGATGTTGAACTTATTGCTCCTGTTGCAATTGAACAAGGTATGAGATTTGCAATCAGAGAAGGCGGACGTACAGTTGGAGCTGGTGTTGTTGATAAAATCAACGCATAGTAGTTTTCAAACTATACTAAATTTAAAAACCGATTTCGTAATGAAATCGGTTTTTATTTTAAAGAATATTTTTTCTGTTTTCAAAAATACAAAAGCAGTGACGGAAGTTTTTCAATGAAAAATTTTTTTTAAAAAGAATAATAATGTAAGAGCACGTAACTTACACTTCAAAAGTCTTACCTACCTACTACAATTTATTTTCTATAAATTTGTAATATTAAAAAAAAGGAGTATTTTTATTGTAGTTATTATGTGTATTGGAACCTCTTACGCCTGCAATTACAAAAAAACGATGAAACTTAAGATATAGCTGAACTGCAATACTTTAAAATTATGTAAATAAAGATTAATAATGAACATAAATAATAAGTAGACAAAATAAACTATTCCGGGACAATTGAAATCGTGCAAACGTCTAATTGTAATGCAAAACTTTGCTATTCTGAACCATATATTAAGTGGAACAAAAAATATTAAAGCAACTATTGTATAATATATAATCGCTTCAGCCTGCCAAGCAAGAGGTAAACCTGTTTTACTTCCGCCTGCAATAAGAATCAAAAAAGTTAAGAAACATGGAATTATAAAACCTATAAAATTTATAATATCAAACAAGAAAATAAAGATGCTGAAAAAATAAATTCTTTTTGAGAAGTTCTTCCTGTTAATGTTATTTTTATTAAATTTGACCAAATTAATTTGAAAAAATTAATAGTAGGATATTTTTGCATGATTTTATAATGACAAGGTATAACTATATGGGATGATTATAAATATTTTCGTATAAAATTATACAATTTAACTAATGTGATACATAAGAAAATACAATCGGCGGTAACGGGATTCGAACCCGTGTCAACAGAATGAGAATCTGCTATCCTAACCCCTAGACGATACCGCTTTCCTTTTTTATTATTATCCGAATATTTTTTTAAATCAATTATTCCTTGTTTTTTTATTAAGTTTGTATGAATAAAACTTTACTTTCAAGTTATAAATACAAAAACTTGTTTTAATTAATTATTATTATCAGTTATAATTATTTCATTTTGTTCCTGTTCATAGTATTCTTGAGTATATTCTTGCTGTATGATTTTTACATCAATAAATTTTTCCAATAAATGTATATATTGTTCGCATTCTTTTCCTTTGACACCTTCTGTATGCATATTAATTTCACCGTTTGGTGATATTTTAATTTTCAATTTTTTACCTGCCATATAATCCTCACTCTAAATTTATTGTTAATACAATTGAATCATCTTCCAGAATTTCTTCATCTTCTATATACATATTACTTTCATCAATTTTTTCTTTTATTCTAATGTAAGTTTCTTCCTGTGTATTGCCGCCATATTCTTCATATAAGCTTGCTGCGACTTCTGCTTGCATTTCCATACAATCGTCCGGAAATTCTATTTTTAATAAAAAAGGAGAATTTACATCACTGCGGGCAAATGTGAAAAATAATCTTTCAATTGTTGCAATAACTGATAATTCCGAACTTTTTTCAATTTTAAAACCATACTCACTTAATGTTCTTTCTAAAAGTTCTTTATTCATAAACGGCGTTTCATACTCTTTTGACAATAAATCAATATCTTCTTTTGTAAGTTTGACTAATTTATTTTCAAACTGCACGGGAGTATTTAAAATATCATCAATTTCAGAGTTTTTAATTGCTGATTTTAAACTTACTGTTGCTGCTGTTGCTGTTACTGCCGTTGTTGTTATAGCCATTGCGGCAGCAATTACCTTTGTGGATAGAAATACTATTGGAACCGCAGTTACTGTTACTGACATATTTTTCTCCTTCTTAAAAATCCAATGCTCTTCCGCCTCTTGCAAGACCTTCTTTTTGTTGAGGATTGCTGTCATTCACGACGTTTATCTTCTTCGTTGCGGCAACAGCACGAACATTTGCCCATTCCCGCAATCTTATAATTTCTTCCCTTTGAGTTGTACATAAAGGAACTGTGTTATTTATTGTATTTATAAAGTCACTATATTTTAATGCCCTGTTTTCAAAAAATGCTTCATACAATGCAGATATTACCACTTGTTCAATTTCGGCACCTATAAAGTTTTCGGTACATTTTGCAAGTTTACTGTACAATTCTTCGTTTTGTTCAATTTGTTGTGCTACTTCTTTGTCTTTCAATCGTTTTTCTATATGAAGTTTAAAAATTTCTTTACGTTCTTCAAATGTAGGAATATCAACAAAAAATATTTCGTCAAAACGACCTTTTCTCAAAAATTCCGGAGGAAGATAATTTATATTATTTGCCGTTGCTATTACGAATACGGGAGCTTCTTTTTCCTGCATCCAGGTCAAAAATTGTCCGAAAATTCTTGTTGAAACTCCGCTGTCATTTCCGGAATTAACTCCGCTTAATCCTTTTTCGATTTCATCTACCCACAAAATTGACGGCGAAACAGCTTCCGCAGTAGCAATAGCTCTTCTCATATTTTCTTCCGAACTGCCGACTACTCCGCTGAAAATTTTACTTAAATCAAGCCTTAATAACGGTAATTGCCACATTGTACTTATTGCTTTTGCCGTTAAACTTTTTCCGCAGCCGGGAACACCGGTTATCAAAACTCCTTTTGGAGCCGGAACGCAATACCTTTTAGCTTTTTCAGACCAGGAATTTTTTCTTTTCATCAGCCAGTTTTTCAAATTATCCAAACCGCCTATGTCATTAATATTTAAATCACTGTTAATAAATTCTAAAATACCTGTTTTCTTTATGACTTGCATCTTTTCCTGCAAGATAATTTTTAAATCTTTAATTGTAATATCACCATTATTTACAATAGACAGTGCAAAAGCATTTTCTACCTCTTGCATTGTAAGACCCAGTGCGGCTTTACATAATTTTTCTTTATCCTGCTCGGTCAATTTTTCACTATGTACTTTGGAATTTTGTCTTATCATACTGTCCAGCTTTGCTTTAATTTCGGCTAAGCAGGGCAATGGAAAATCCAAAATTGTTATATCTTTTTGCATCGTATCAGGAATTACAAGTTCCGGAGAAACAAATATAACATTTTTTCTTACCTCTCCCGTTTTTAATTCGGAAACTATATCTCTTAACTTTCTTATCAATGTATAATCAGGTGTTCTGTTTTTTATTCCAAAATTTACGTGAATATCGTAAAAAATAAAAACGGAATCTTTATTATGTTTCTCAATAAATTCCAATGCCTTTACGGGATTTACGGTATTAGGTACGGCAGAATCCGTATCGTCACAGATAAAACCGTTTGTTTGTGTCCAAATATACAACTCTCTCGGATATTTTATGAATTTAACATCTTTGGCAAGTTTTCTGATAATTGATGCCGCACGCTCTTCCTCGTATGTTGTTATATATATATAAGGAAATCTTGCTCTTAACAAATAAGACAATTTTTTATACATCGTTATGTCTCCTAAAACACCGTATTAAGCTTAAATTCTTTTCTAATTTTTCAAAATCACCCATGCCGTTTGCAAAAATAGTTCCGTCTTCATTAATTCTGACTTCAATTTTATTTTTATATGATGATATCATTTTTTGATTGTATTTACCAGATAAAAAAATATATCTTTGATTTGAAGAGCCGACCCACGGTCTTGAAAAATCTCTTTTATCTTTTTCAAATCCGCCGTCAATTAACAAATCTGTATGCTTCAATAGGTTTAAAATATTTATGTCTTCTGATGTTTGAAGATTTTCATATAACAATCCAGTAAAGATTACAACACTTAAGCTGATATTTTGAACTTTACCGGCAAGAATACTAAGAACTTCAGCCTGCTCAAAAGGTTCGCCGCCTAAAAAAGTAACACCTTCAATTTCTTTTGATGCCTTTATCATTTCAAAAATATCTTCTTCTTCAATTAATTGATTGGGAGCAAATGACCAGGTTTCTTTTGCATAACATCCGTAGCAATGTTTTGAACAACCTTGTGTCCAAATGCAAAATCTCGTCCCCGGACCTTCTGCCTTTGTTTTTTTTATAATTTTGTACACATTCAATTTCATTAAAAATCGATAATTCTTTCTTTTTTTGCTTTCTTTATCTTTTTGGCATTATTTTTGGTTACTATAATCAAATCTTTTAGCTGTTTGGCAAAATGAGGTTTAATTTTCATTACTCTTAAAAATTCTTCAACAGAATAAAATTGTTGATGTTCTTCTCGGTATTTTATTATTTTTTTAGCTAACACGACATTTATTCCCGGAAGCTCAATTAATTCGGATTCGGAAGAACGATTTATGTCAATTTTGTTTGAAAAATCTCTGTCAAAATTATTAGCAAAAAATATAATACTATCCGGCTTCTTTTCCTCTAAATACGGTTTCTCTTCAATTTCTTTTTTCTCAACAACTTCCTCATCTATGGCTGAGTATTGCAATATTATTTCTAATCCTTCTTCATAAGTGGTTTTATATCCGAAAAACATACACAAATGATTAAAACAGTCATTTTCTTCAAAATCCTTAAATTTGTCCGCAACGGCAGTGAGTTTTTCTCCGTTTTGATTAAAAACTTTACTTTTTATTCTTATTAATTTGTTTTTTGCGTCCAATTTTATTATGCAAAATTTATTAGCAAGAATAAGATTGGAAAATATATTTTCATAAGGTTTGATATATTGTTCTGCTGTTTTTAACGCTTTAATTCTGTTATTTCTTTTTTTAATAATTTTTATAATATATTCAAAAAACTTGTCGAGTAATGACTGCCTGTCCAAAATACTAAAAGTTTTTTTCATAAAAAACCAGTATGCATAAATTATAAAAAACAAAAACGTAAAAAAACAAAAAAGTATTAGAAAAAGTTTGTTAAATATAAATAAAGGCAAATTAATCTCCCTATTAATATAAGCCATTATATACGATAAATATGCTTATATTCAATACTTAAAAAACAATATAGTTAATTTTAATGTTTTTATTTATTATATAATTAAAGAAAAAGGAGATATAATGGCAAATGGTATAAAATATTTAGGACACAGTGCGTTTTATATAAAATACAATGAATACGGGATTTTAATAGACCCCTGGTTTTTACATAATAAAGAAGTAGATTTTCACATAGAAAAAGAAAATATAACTCACATACTGGTAACTCATGGTCATACCGACCATTTCGGAAATACAATTCAAATAGCAAAAGCTAAACAAGCACAAGTAATCGCAATTTTTGAAACAGCAATTTATTGTCATAAAATGGGAGTTGCAAATGCACTTGGTGTTGGAATGAGTGCCGAAATACCGTTAGAATTTGGCTCCGTAAGATTTTTGCCTGCTATACATACAAACAGTCTACCCGACGGGGAATATGGAGGAATAGCAGCGTCTATACTGTTAGTTTTACAAGGTATTAAGATTTTTCACGCCGGAGATTCCGGTCTGACAAAAGAATATGAGTTAATAGGACAATTATATGAACCTTATTATGCAATGCTTCCGATAGGCGGGTATTATACAATGGGTGTTGATGAAGCTGCCATTGCCGCAAAAATGCTTAATGCTAAAGAAGTAATACCGATGCATTATAATACTTTTGAAACAATTAACGCAAATCCGTATGATTTCAATACCAAAATTGTTACGCAGGGGCAAATATGCCACGTAATGGCTGTTAATGATGTTATAACGTTTTAGATATGGAAAAGAAAAAGAAGTATTCAGCATTCATAGTCCCAACAGGCATAGGTGCCTCAATAGGAGGATATGCCGGTGATGCAGGAGTTTATGCAAGACAATTTGCGAAAGAATTTCCGCTTATAGTGAACCCGAATGTCGTTAATGCAGCCTGTTTTTCTGCTATTACTGACAATATGCTTTATGTGGAAGGTTTTACTCTGACGGAATTTTTTAAGGGTAATTTATCTTTAATTCCGTCAAAAAATAATAAAATAGGTATTATTTTTGATAGAGGAATTCCGCAAGATGTCTTAAACGTGCATATTAATACTCTTAATGCAGTCAAAACCGTTTACGGAGTTGATATTATCGGATATGAAATTACCGATGAAGTTGTCGATGTGGACTTTTTCCTGACAGACAACGGAATTTCCTCCGGACAAGTCAAAAATGAAAGTTCATTAAAAAGAGCAGGAGAAATACTATTGCAAAAAGGAGCGGAAGTGCTTGCTGTTGTTTGCAGATTTCAAGAGCCGGAAGAAGATAATTACTCACAAGGTGAGGCCGTTGACGTCGTCGGTGGCGTAGAAGCTGTTATTTCTCACTATTTAACAAAAGAACTAAATGTCCCGG
>JBJEGL010000135.1:0-2649 GCA_051875035.1 Candidatus Gastranaerophilaceae bacterium
TAACTTTTAATATAATTAAACAAGCATTCGATACTATTGATAAAAGAGCAGTATTTTGTTTTAATTTTTTAGAATCTGTTGCCATATATTTGCCTTTTTTCACTTCTCTCTTAATATTATTATAAAAAATTTGTTTGTATATTTTTATTTCCAAATAATTAGACTACTTATACAAACCAAATAAACAAAAAAAATGCTGCCTTTGCAGCAATACTTAATAATCTTGGGAGGAGATTTGGGGATTTATTATAATCGCATGATATGATACATGTTTCGTTTTGTTTAGCTTTTTTTTTGAAATCTTAATAAATATTTACAAAAACTTGATAATCATTAAAATTTGTTTTATGGATTTTCTTGAATTTTTTTTGTAATATATTTGTATTAGGGAGATTTTATATGATATTTGATGATTTTATTATAAATATTCTTGTTATTCTTTTTATTTATCTTATTCTTTATATTATTTATTTTGCATTTAATATTTTTATTTGTACTAAAAAACACAAAATCGGGCTTGAACATAAATATCTTGCTCAAGATTTACCCGGAAACCTTATTGTTATTGTATATGCAAAGCAAGGTGATTCCGGTGTTTTAAAACTCGTACAAATGCTAAAACGTCAAAATTATCCTAAAGAAAATTATCAGGTTCATGTTTTATTTGATAATTGTACGGATAATTATCCGGATATTCTTGAAAAAGAAGGTGCCGTTAAAGTTTGGAGAATTAATAAGGGTTCTGCAATGGGTAAGGATGATGCAATTGGTTGGATTTTAGAAAGATTAATTTCTTTCAGAAACGTTAATGCTTTTATCTTTTTAGATGCAGAAAGACAAATTGCTCCTGATTTTTTGAAAAATGTTAATTCGGCATTATTTTCAAGCGATGTTGTTGTTCCTTCCGTCGAGTACATAATTGCTCAAGGTGATGTCGTCTCTGCAATTATGAATCATGCAAAAAAATATGTTAACAGAATTTTTAATACTTCAAGAACGATATTAAACCTTATGAGTCCTATAAATTCCGGTGCTGTTGCTATTAAGCAGGAAGTTTTGGAAGAATTGAAATGTGTTGATTTCCATGACAGAGAATCTGAATATAAATATTCTATATTTCTTGCGTGTAACGGGTATACCCCTTTGTTTGCTCCGGATGTTAAATCTTATGCTTATTACGGTGAGCAGGAAGAATTATCTGTAAAGCAGAAATTGTCTGTGACCAAGTATCTTTTATCAAAAGTTTTCAGCGGTAATTTTAAATTGTTAGAAATACCTTTATCTTTTTGTAAACCATCTTCAAGCACAATTATTTTTCTTTACGTTTTATTCTTTGTATTCTTGTATAATTTTGAAGTTAAAAATTTTCTTTTTCAAGACATCAGGTTTGTGTCTGTTGCTGCAGGAATAACTTTTGTAATGTTTTTAATTTCGTTGGTTGTTGCCTCTGAAGAAAAAATTAATCCGATATTTTTAGCATTAACTCCAATTTATCATTTTCTCGGTAAACTTTTTACACCTAAAGCTATAAAATATGAAGATTACGAAGAAAATCAGAACGAAAATATTCCTCCTTTAGCTAACGCAACAGAAGTTTCTGTTTCTGACGGAGAAAATATTCTAAAATGTCTAATAGAAATTAAAAATACAGGTGACGGTTACCAAGTTATATTCAGATACAAATCAAAAATGTTAATGAGTGAAACTTATGAAACACCCAAACAAGCCTTGGATGAAATTCAGAACAAACTATCTCAAAATGATTTAAAAATAAATATCTGTGCAGAATGTTCTCATTTTGGATTGAAGCCTAATGCATCTGTTCAAACCGGTCTATGTTCTCATTCTGAAAAGATGACAGGAGATATCCAGCCTGAAACTACTCTTTTAGATTCTTGTAAATATTTCCAATGTATTTCTGATTTAGATAACGTTGTTGAATTTAAAAAACAAGATTCCGCAGAATAAACTTATTTTATTATCCTAATAAAAAAGACCGTCGGTTTATCCAACGGTCTTTTCAATTACTATGATTTTATTATTCAACAACAATTGCTGATACAGGGCAAGCATCTGCTGCTTCTTTTACACCTGCTTCATTTGCAGCAACAGCTGATTCATCAACAACGGCTTTATCACTAACACTGAATACAGCATCACAAATTGATTCACATGCTCCGCATGCTATGCATCCATCTTCTACAGTTACTTTCATTATTTTCTCCTTCTTGTATTTGTAACAAGGAATATTTTTTCCTTCGATTGTATTATAACAAATAATTTTTAATTAAACAACCAATCTCTTACACGATCAGCAATATAATTAAATCCGACTTTTGTTCCGAGATTTTCCGGTTTAATTTGTTTTCCGTATATTAAAAGCGGGATTTGTTCTCTTGTATGGTCTGTTCCGGGTACTGTTGGGTCACATCCGTGGTCTGCTGTAATTACAAGAATATCTTCATCAGTCATGTTCTCTTGAATTTTATCAATATATGTATCAATTTCTTCAATTGCTTTTGCATAGCCTATAGCATCATTTCTATGACCGAACAACATATCCGTATCAACAAGGTTTGTAAATATAAAATATTTATTAGGTGTATCAACACAATCTGCAACTTTTAATTCATCTTTAGGAAGTTTTGA
>JBJEGL010000136.1:0-9915 GCA_051875035.1 Candidatus Gastranaerophilaceae bacterium
ATAAAGCAGAAAGAGTTCCTCCTGTAAAAAGGTATATACCGAATGACATCAGAGAGGGAAATAAAAACAATAGAATACCATATATAATTTGTTTCATAGACTTGTTTTTTAAAACTTCATATAGAGGCAAAAATACAAAAAGTAAAAAATCGTACTTAAAAGCAACAGACAAACCTGTCAAAAGAAAAGTAAGATATAAGTATTTGTTATGATTATCCTTTTTATAGCGGCAATATGCTGCAAATGCAAATATACAAGCAGTAAAAGCATATAAAAATGAATAAGAATAAGGAAAAATCCATGACGCAGAGTTAAGAATATTAACTCTGAATACAAAAATTTCCATAGCAGTCAAAACGATAATAAAAGCAGTAAAATCAGAAGAATATTCTTTTGCAAGCTTGTAAATAATACTCAATACTGCAACAGAGCATAAAATTGATGCAATATATAAAGTATTTAATGAATTACCAAAAATGAGATATAATAATGCATTTAACTGATATGCAAGAGGTGGATACAAATTAGTTATATCAGAATATAAAACTTTTCCGTTCAAAAGCTCTTGAGGAATAACAGCTTCGCGAAAAGAATCAGCTAAAAAATGTCCCCATTTACCCCAAGATAAAAAAACAAAAAGTGCATAAATTATAATTAAAATAAACGGAAAAATTTTTGTTTTATGTTTTGCAAAAAACAGTGACATAATCCCCTCCTGATACAAAAATCATAGCACAAATATTTTGCCAAAAGGAATAAAATGTAATATTATAAATTTATCAGAAGGAGGATGTATGATTTTAGTAACCGGAGGTGCAGGTTATATAGGCAGTCATTGTATTCTTGCTTTAATCGAAAACGGATATGATATTCATATTTTTGATAATTTGTCAACAGGACATATTGAAACAGTTGAAACATTGAAACAATGTGGAAATGTTCATTTTACAAAGGGTGATTTAAAAAATAACACGGATGTTCAAAATCTTTTCAAAAACAATCAATTTGATGCAGTAATGCATTTTGCTGCATTTTCACAAGTTGGAGAATCAGTTACAAATCCTAAAAAATATTATGAAAATAATGTATCGGGAACATTAAATTTACTTAATGCAATGGCAGCAAATAATTGTAAAAAAATTGTTTTTTCTTCAACAGCAGCGGTATACGGAAATGCAGAGTACATTCCTATTGATGAAAACCATCCGAAAAATCCATTAAATCCATACGGTAAAACAAAGTTAATGATAGAAAACATCCTTGATGATTACGATAAAGCCTACGGATTAAAATCAGTGAGATTACGTTATTTTAATGCATCTGGAGCCGATAGAAAACTTAGATGCGGAGAATGGCACAATCCGGAAACGCATCTAATTCCCAATATTTTAAAATCAGTATTTCAACAAGCAAAACCATTTACTTTATTCGGAGATGATTACGATACAAAGGATGGTACATGTATCAGGGATTATATTGATGTTCAAGACTTGGCAAATGCTCATATTCTTGCATTAAAATATCTTCAAAATGATGGAAAAACAGACTTTTTTAATCTCGGAACAGAATTCGGATACAGTGTAAAAGAGGTTTTTGAGTTATGTGAAAAAATTACAGGACAAAAATTTCCATTAAAAATTGAAGGAAGACGTGCCGGAGATCCTGCAAAATTAATTGCAGATAAAAAGAAAGCAAAACAAATACTTAATTGGATGCCCGAACATACTCTTGACGAAAGCATTGAAAATGCATACAACTGGATATCAGCTAATCAAAGGATTCAACAATGAGCCGAATAATTATAACGGGTGGTGCAGGATTTATTGGCAGTCACTTATGTGAAAATCTTATTAATCAAGGTAATGATGTCATTTGTCTTGATAATTTTTTTACCGGCTCAAAAGATAATATAAGACATTTAATCGGTAATAACAGATTTGAACTTGTCCGCCACGACGTTACAAAAGAATTTTTTGCAGAAGCAGACCAAATATATAATCTTGCTTGCCCTGCAAGTCCACCGAGTTACCAATATAATCCCATAAAAACCATAAAAACAAATGTTATGGGAACTATTAATATGTTAGGACTTGCAAAGCGTTGCAAAGCAAGAATATTGCAGGCATCGACAAGTGAAATATACGGCAATCCGTTGATACACCCACAAACCGAAAATTATTGGGGTAATGTTAACCCAATCGGCATAAGAAGCTGCTATGACGAAGGTAAACGTTGTGCTGAAACTTTGATGATGGACTATCATAGACAAAATAAAGTAGATATAAGAATCGTTAGAATTTTTAACACCTATGGACCGAATATGGACAAAAATGACGGTCGAGTTGTATCAAATTTTATAGTCCAAGCACTTAAAAACGAAAATATAACTATTTACGGTGATGGAAGCCAAACACGCTCTTTTTGTTATGTTTCGGATTTGATAGACGGTCTTATTAAGATGCAAAATAATAAAGAAGGATTTATAGGACCAGTTAATTTAGGAAATCCTTCCGAAAGAAGTATATTGGATTTTGCAAAAATGATAATCAGACTTACGGATTCAAAATCCAAAATAATTTATGCACCGCTTCCTTCTGATGACCCTATCAGAAGAAAACCGGACATTACACTTGCAAAAGAGAAATTAAATTGGGAACCTAAAGTTGATATAGAAGAAGGTTTGAAAAAAACAATTCAATATTTTGATAATCTGTTAAAATCTGAAAAATAATGGTGACTTTTGTTTTTGTTTAATGTCTAATAAATACAAAATGATAATAACCGAAGGAAAAGAAAATGTTAGCAAGACGTGCAGCAAGAGAATTAACACTTATATTATTTGCTCAACTTGGAGAAGATTTAAAACAATATAGAAATAGCGATTTTAATCAGATAATAGTAAATTCTGTAAGGACATTAACAAATAATGCTTATGAGGAATTAAAATTACAATCAGCATCAGTAGTAGATATGATTCAATATATTGATGAATATGAAGCAAATCATCCTACAAACCTTGCACGTCCGATAGAAAGTAATGATATACCGGTTCCGATTCCGTTGACCTCAGATATGTCCGGAAGACTGACAAGTATTGCGGATGTTTGCGAAAAAGCATTTGCAGCTCTTGAAATTGCAGAAATGGCAGCACTTGAAGAAAATTCAGAAACAAAAGGCTACATAAAAAAACTTACAAAAGAATATTCCGAAAACCACGCTGATATTGATAATGAAATAAAAAAACTTGCAGTAGGATGGGATTTGAACAGACTTGTAAAAACTGATAAAGATATTTTACGCATAGCAATAACGGAGTTACTATATGTAAAAGAAGCACCTATAAAAGTCGTTGTTGACGAAGCGGTTGAACTTGCCAAAAGATATTCAACGGAAGACAGTGCTTCATTTATTAATGCAATCCTCGCAAAAGTTATAAAAGAACATGAGCTTGATTAAATATGTTTAAATTTTTTAAAAGAAAAGAAGAAAAACAGCAATCAGAAAATGTTGATGTTCAAACCGATAGTGAACAAAAAGAAGAAAGCGGTTTTTCTTTTTCATTTGATAAATTAAAACAAACTGTCGCAAATACGACAAAATCTCTTGTTAAAAATGTAATAGGCTCAATAGAAGACAAAGAAGAATTTGATGAATTTGCTCTTGATGATACTGAAGAATTGCTTATAAAAGCTGACTTAGGAGTAAATACAGCAGCTGAAATTACAGATAAATTGAGAGCAAAAAATTCAAAAATAAAACCTTCTGAAATAAAAGAATTCATGAAAAAGGAATTTGATACTATTTTAAGTTCAGCAGGCAGCGAAAAACTGAATATAAAAGATGGTTTAAATATTTTTCTTATAACAGGTGTTAATGGAGCAGGTAAAACAACTCTTATTGCAAAACTTGCTTACCAATTTAAACAACAAGGAAAAAAAGTTTTAGTAGCTGCCGGCGATACATTTAGGGCTGCTGCAGAAGAACAGCTTAATATTTGGTCGGAAAGGGCAGGAGCAGATATTGTAAGAAAAGATGGCATAGATGCTGCTGCTGTTGTATTTGATGCAATAAAAAAGGCTCAAAATGAAAATTATGATATTTTATTGATAGATACAGCAGGGAGATTGCAAAATAAACATAATTTAATGGAGGAACTCGGCAAAATTACAGCAGTAATAAAAAAACTTGCTGAAAATTCTTTTATGGAAAGTTTACTTGTAATTGATGCAAATACAGGTCAAAACGGATTGCAACAGGCAAAAATTTTTAAAGAAACTGCTGATTTATCAGGAATAGCTATTACAAAGCTTGACGGAAGTGCAAAGGGTGGTATAATCATTGCAATTGCAAAAGAGTTGAAACTGCCTGTTAAATTAATTGGTGTCGGAGAAAAAATTACAGACATAAAATATTTTAATGCAGCAGATTTTACGAGAGCATTATTTGAATAAAAAGTCATTTTTTATAAATGACATACTTGACACTAATGAAAAAAATATTATAATAAATAAAACTTACAAAAAGGAAATAAATTGAGTAATCTCAAAGACAGTGATATTCCAATAAAAAAAGAATATTTAATTGAAAAATATACACGCAAAAAAGATTTACCCAAAAGTATACGACTGGAAACTTGCAGTATATGCCAGCTTAATTGTAAAGTTTGTTACATGCGATTGAATCCTGAAGCAGTAGAAAATGGTTGTGGCAGTGGCATGCTTTCCTTTGAAAATTTTAAGAAATTAGTTGATACTAATAATTTTGAGAGAATAGAACTTTCAAATCAAGGTGAAATATTTTTAAATCCTGAATTACCCAAAATTATCAAATATGCTTATGAAAAAAAAATAAAATTAACTGCTGCAACAGGAGTTAATTTTAATTATTTGTCGGATGAACAGGCTGAAGCTATGGTAAAATATGATTTTGATACATTTACTGTTTCTCTCGACGGAGCCAGCCAAGAAACGTACGTTCAATACAGACAAAATGGTGATTTTAATAAAGTTATTAACAATGTAAAAAAAATCAATTTTTATAAAAAAAAATATAAAAAAGAATCTCCATATATTGTGTGGAAATTTATTATTTTTGGACATAATGAACATGAAATACGGAAAGCTAAACAAAATTTCAAAAAATTAGGATTTAACGAAGTAATTTTTGATGTAAGCTATGAAAATGAATTTTCTCCATTACGAAATCCTAATATAGTTCAAAAAGAAGCAGGTATAAAACACCTTGATATAAACGCAAACCCGGCAATTCAGTTAGCTGAATTTAAGAAAGGAGTTGTAGATTGGTATTATTGTAATTTTTTATGGGAAGCACCACAAATAAATTGGGATGGACAAATTTTAGGCTGCTGCGAAAATTATAAATATAATTTTGGTACAACAGATTTTACAGAAAATATCAAAGATATATTAAATAATCCTAAAATTATTTATGCAAAAAATATGCTTACAGGTAAAGCTCCTGCCTTAGAGGGTATTCCATGCAGTAGCTGTTATGTATACAAAGCAATGAAAAAAGAAAATATTTGGTTAGACTCACCTCGTAACATAAAAAATATATAACTGCGTTGTGAGCTCTATATATTTAGATTTGATAGAAATAGCAAAGTTAGAATTTTATCAATGATTGGTTAAATTCTTTATTTTACAATACCAACTTGGTTTCTGCCGTTTTCTTTCGCAGCATAAAGTCCTCTATCAGCATATTCAATCATTTCTTGAGTTGTTTGACCATTCTCGGGATAAGTTGATACTCCTAAACTGATAGTAACTTGTTTTTCCGTATTTGCAGCAATTTTAAACGGTTTTTCAGCAATGGTTTTACAAATTTTTTCAGCTGCAATAAAAGCTTGCGTATAATCTGTATCCTTTAAAATAATAGCCATTTCTTCACCGCCGTATCGGCAAACAATATCAGAACTTCTTACATTTTTCTTTAGAGTATGAGCAACGCCTCTTAAAACAGCATCCCCTGCTTGATGTCCGTATGTATCATTAAACTTTTTAAAGAAATCAATATCTATCATAATTAAAGAAAACTTACGTCCGTATCTGCTACAATCAGCAATGCACATGGACATTTGTTCTTGGAAAAATCTGTGATTATACAAATCAGTTAAGCCGTCAGTTGTTGCAAGCTTATATGTTAATTCAAAATCTTTGGATTTTAGTACGTATTTAATAACATAAGCAAATATAACTGCTAATACTGATAAAACAACAGGCAAAACATCCCACATCCAAATGTTTGTATATTCCATAGCTATTGTAGAAATGTATAAATATGCAAAAATCAATACGGTTGAAATGCCTAATGCTGCTAATACAGAGATACAATAAAATACTATAAATGCAATAATACCGGCGATAACCACACCTATTAAAATATTTTTAAAATCAGAAACAGGGATAATAAAGGAATTATCCATTAAGTTATTAAATAATGTTGCGTGAATTTCAACACCAGGCATATATTTTGATGTTGGAACACTCTTGATATCAGAAAGTGAAAACACACTTGTTCCAATGAAAACTACTTTATCTTTAAATGTATCATTAGCAAGAGTATTCTTACCATTTTTATTTTCCATAGATTCAATAACTTTCCAAAGAGGAATGTATTTAAAATTCTTACTGTCTTCAAGACCTGTTTCTCCGTACCAATTCAAGATTACAGGTGTCAGAGAATTAAAATTATTTAAGCTGTTCATTTTTTCAAACCAAGGAATATTTTTATATTTCATAAACATTTTATAAGTCATATATTCATAATAACGAACTTCTTTTACTTTGTACTCATCATTTTCTGCTTCGTAAATAGGATATCCGACGGTTAAAGTAATTCTTCTTGTAATACCGTCATCATCTTTAGATGTATTAATATGACCAATATTTTTTGTATTATTTAAAATTTGTGGAATAATTGCCCTGCAATTTTTATAAATTTGCGGATTAGCATTTTCAAAAGGAACGGCACTTGCAGGACTGTGAGAAATTGCTTCAGGTAGTATAGGTGGTTTTCTAACAGCAAAATCTCTATCATCAAAATTTATCGCAGTAAAGGCATTATCATACTTTGCAAATGCCTCACCTAACCTGTCATCACTGTTTTTATTGTTTCTTAATGAATGAACAAACAATAAATCAAAGCCTACTACAGAAGGTTTTTGTGCTTCGATATAGTCTAAAATATCTGCATAAACGTGACGGGGAATTGGCCACTCTCCATATTTGTTGATAACATATTCATAACTTTCGTCATCAACCGTTATGATTCTTATTAAATCAGAAACCTTTTTTTTATCAGCAATTATAGATTGCCTGATATCAAATGTTTTTAACTCCATTGATTTTAGAAATTTTCCAAACCCTGTATTTGACATCAATATAGAGCCTATAAATAAAACAAAGACAATAAGTATTGTGTATAATAACAATGACTTATTGTCTCTAAAAAAATCTTTAATTTTAATATTCACTTATCTATCCTTAAGTATTATACAGCCATGCTACTTCATTATACTCCGGACAATTTAAATTTACATTGATAAGTTCACATTGCATAACAAAACTTTGCGAAAACATTGAATTAGTCAAATATTGCAGTAAACATTCTTCGTTTAAATTCACTTTTTTCTCCAATCTGTGTATGTAAGGATTATTACAGATTATTAAGAATATTTAATCAAACTAAATATTGAATTTAAGAAAGAATTATAGAACTGCAGGTTAATATTAAGTAAGTTTAAAATCACCATTTTTCTTAATATGTTCAATAAGACCGCCGTCTTGTTGAAGTTTTATCATAACTTCAGGAAGAGGTTTAAATGTAATCTTTGTATTTTTAGTAATATTTTTGATTACACCTTCTCTAACATCGACTTCTAATTCATCTTGAGCATCAATACCGTCTGTATCGCATTCAAGCAATAACAATCCGATGTTTATGGCATTACGATAAAAAATTCTTGCGAAAGATTTAGCAATGACAGCACTAACGCCTGATAATTTAATAATTTGCGGAGCATGTTCTCTTGACGAACCTAATCCGAAGTTAGAACCGGCAACTACAAAATCACCTTTCTGTACATTAGAAGCAAAATTAGGATCGGCATCTTCAAGTACGTGTTTAGCAAACTCAGGAAGATTTGAACGCAAATGAAACAATCTTCCGGGAGCAATATGGTCAGTAGATATATTATCAGGGAATTTCCAAGCTTTACCTTTTAACATTTTTCCTCCTTTATAAAATTTCCGTAGGGTCTGCTATATAGCCGCATACCGCACTATAAGCGGCAACAGCCGGAGATGCAAGATAGATTTGTCCTTTAGGATTTCCCATTCTTCCCTGGAAATTTCTGTTTTGAGTAGAAAGACAAACTTCATCATCGCCCAAAATGCCTGCATGAACTCCGACACAAGGACCGCATCCGGGTGGAATTATAGAAGCTCCGACATAGGTCATAATTTCAATTATACCTTCTCTGAGAGCCTGCATCATTACTTGTTTTGAGGCAGGTGCAACAATTAATCTGACATCGGGGTGAACTTTTTGTCTTTTTAGAAGTTTAACGGCAATTCTCAAATCTTCAATTCTTCCGTTTGTGCAGCTTCCGATAAATACTTGATTAACCTTTATATGACCAAGTTCGGAGACAGGTTTAACATTATCTACCGTATGAGGACAAGCAACCATCGGAACGACTTCCGAAGCATCTATTTCTATAACTTTTTCATATTCTGCGTCTTCATCAAAATAAATATCTTTAAAAACGTGTTCACGTTTTTGTTGTTTCAAAAATTCATACGTTTTACTGTCAGTTGCAAAAAGACCTGCTTTTGCACCTGCTTCAACAGCCATATTGGCAAGAGTATATCTGTCAGACATTGTCATATTATCAATAGTTGAACCACAGAATTCAAGAGCTTTATATGTAGCACCGTCAGCTCCGATTTTTCCTATTAAATGAAGCATTAAATCTTTAGCAAAAACGCCTCTTTTTAATGTGCCGTCAATAACTACTTTATATGAAGCAGGTACTTTAAGCCATGTTTTCCCTAAAGCTGAAGCAACAGCTACATCTGTACTTCCCATTCCTGTTGCGAATGCACCTAATGCACCGGAAGTACAAGTATGAGAATCAGCCCCGCAAAGGATTTCTCCCGGATTAACATATTGTTCAACAAGTCTTTGATGACAAACACCCGTTCCGCCTTCAGACAATACGGCACCGGTATCTTTTGCAAATTGACGCATAACCATATGAGAATTTGACAATTCTTTTCTTGGTGAAGGGGTTGCATGGTCAATAAAAAGAATCATTCTTTCCGGATTTTTGGGTTTATCAATTCCGAGTTTTTTAAATTCGTTTATTGTCAACGGTCCCGTACCATCTTGTACTGCGGTAACATCTACTTTTGCAATACATAAGTCACCGGCTTTTACCGGTTGCTCCGTATGAGCGGAAATAATTTTTTCAGCTAATGTTTGTCCCATATTTTCTCCTATACGACTAAAATCGGATCTGCCGCTGTTTTTAAACGTTTTAACAATTCGCCTTTTGGTTCATAATAAGGCATAACTGTCATAACTTTTGCCGCAACATCCGGATAATAATATATAAATTTCAACTCACTTACGGTTAAAGGCAGTTGAGTATGAACATTTGCATATCTTGCAAGTTCAAGAATAGTTCTTGCTTCATCTTCATCTTTAAATTCCAATTCAAGATTTTGATAAACATTTCTAAAACCTTTAATACCACCGTATTCTCCGACAGTAATTTTTCTGCCGGTTTCAATAATTTCAGGTTCACCTCTACCGAGTTCTTCAAAATCATAAAGTTCATAATTTCTTCTGTCTTTGAGAGCACCGTCAGCATGTATGCCGGACTCATGT
>JBJEGL010000137.1:0-2639 GCA_051875035.1 Candidatus Gastranaerophilaceae bacterium
GATTTTACAGCTTCCAGTGTTAATTCAAGACCTTCTTTATTAGAACCTGTGTGAATTGCATGAGTAATACCCGACCCGACAAAAATATCTTCTATTTTACCTATACCATATACATATCCGTTGCTTTCAACGACTTCATTACATAAAGTTTTCTTAAACGGAACAACCGAATAATCTCTTCTGTATTTTGAAACTCTTTTTGGCTTTCCGTCAACTAATTGATAAGGTCGAGCAATTACTCTTGACACGTTAGAAACTTCATTTAAAAGTTCACGTGCAATTTTACAATATTCATAAAGTGTTTCAAGAGGTACTACATCAATATTCATTGCAATTTGGAATACACTGTCCGCAGAAGTATATACAATCGGTTTTTTTGTTCTTTCATGTTCTTCGTGTAATTCTTCAAGTATTGCTGTACCTGAAGCAGCCTTGTTTCCTAAAACACCTCCGCAGCCGGTTCTTTTAACGAATTCATCAATAATTTCTTTTGGAAATCCTGATTCAGTATATACTCTGAACGGATTGTCCAAAACTAAGCCCATCATTTCCCAGTGTCCTGTTGTTGTACATTTTCCTTTTGAAATTTCTTGTAAAATACCGTATTGGGCTGTATAATCCTGTTTCTTTGCAACACCTTGAATATCAATTATATTTCCCAATCCCATTTTTTCCAGATTCGGAACATTTAATCCCCCATTCGCTTGTGCTACGTGAGCTAATGTATTACATGTTGCCAAATCTTTAAATTCAGCAGCATCCGGCATTGCTCCGCATCCCATAGAATCAATTACAATTACAATCGCTCTTTTCATGTTTAATTCCTTCTGTTTATAACACACAATATTAATACTACTATTTAAACACAAAAAAAGTTTTGACAATCAAAACTTTTTTTATTTCCCAAGACTAAAATCTTTTTATGTTTTAGATTTTCCTAATATTACTAAAACAACTAATTAACAATCTAACAAATCCTCATTTTACAAGGGATAGACCATCACCTCTTTTTCATTACCTTCTTGACTTGTTAATATCCTATATTAGAAGAATTGACTTTACAAGCAAAATATTATTAAATAATTTTTACAAACTTGCATGCCTTTTGCTGCTATTGGCTAATTTCGATTTTACAAAGTTTAATGAACAAAGATTAATAAAAATCCGTAATATTTATAAAAGAATACATAATAAAAAACTGCTATTTTGATAAATAGCAGTTTTACGAATTTTCAAATTGTGCCTAATCGTGATTGCCTTGATTTTCTGTTCTTGATTTTTTTACTCGTTCAATAATTTCAGAAACTTCACGTTCTTCAAGAGTTTCACGTTCAAGAAGTTCTGCTGTAACAGCTTTAATTATATCAATATTTTCACTTAAGGCTTTTTTTCCATATTCATAGCAATCAACAATTATTGATTTAATTTCGTCATCAATTTCTCTTGCTGTTTGTTCCGAATAATTTTTAGTTTGTCCAAAATCACGACCCATAAAGACATTTTCACCGGATTTACCATAAGCAACAGTACCCATTTTGTAAGACATGCCATAAACAGTTACCATTTTTCTTGCAATATCGGTTGCCTGTTTAATATCCGCAGTTGCTCCGCTTGTTATTTGACCGTTAAAAATTAATTCCTCTGCAATTCTTCCACCTAATGCCGTTATAATTCTATCTTTTAAATCACTGTATTTATATAAAGACTTATCGTGTTCCGGAAGAGACCAGGTAACACCTAAAGCATTTCCGCGGGGAATAATTGATACTTTGTGCAAAGGATCAGAATTTTCCGTAAAGTAATGCAAAAGGGCATGTCCGACTTCGTGATATGCTGTAATTTCTTTTTCTTCATCAGTAATAATTCTGGACTTTTTCTCGGCACCTGCAACAATTTTATCAATTGCATTATCAATGTTATGCATTTCAATAAATTCTTGATTACCTCTTGCTGCAAGTAATGCTGCTTCATTAAGCAAGTTTTTCAAGTCAGCACCGGTAAATCCGGGTGTACGTCTTGCAAGAGTTTTCAAATCTACATCCGGTGCAAGCGGTTTATTTTTTGCGTGGACTTCAAGAATTTGCTCACGACCGTTAATATCGGGAGCTTGAACGTATATTTGTCTGTCAAATCTACCCGGACGAAGTAATGCCGTATCCAAAATATCCGGTCTGTTTGTTGCAGCAAGAACAATAATATTAACATTTTCATCAAAACCGTCCATTTCAACAAGAAGCTGGTTTAAGGTTTGTTCACGTTCGTCGTTACCACCGCCCATTCCGGCACCTCTTTGGCGACCGACAGCATCAATTTCATCAATAAAAATAATACAAGGCTGATGTTTTTTTGCTTGTTCAAACAAGTCTCTTACTCTTGAGGCACCAACACCAACAAACATTTCAACGAAATCAGAACCCGAAATTGAGAAGAAAGGAACACCTGCTTCTCCGGCAACAGCTTTAGCCATTAATGTTTTACCAGTTCCGGGATAACCTACAAGCAAAACTCCTTTCGGTATTTTTGCACCGAGTTTCATGTATTTCTCGCCATTTTTCAAAAAATCTACAATTTCTTCAAGTTCTTGTCGTTCTTCATCAATACCGGCAACATCATCAAAAGTTACCTTAACTTTATTATCC
>JBJEGL010000138.1:0-9773 GCA_051875035.1 Candidatus Gastranaerophilaceae bacterium
CATGGGATCTAATACCCAAGTACAGTCTGCTGAACAATCTAAATCAGCCTACTCGGCAGAAAACATAAGAGCTTATAGTACAGCAGGAATTAACACAGGTTTATCGTCAGATGAAGTTAAACAAAAATATTCGGAGTTGTCATCTGTACTTGAACCGGAAACAAGAGTTGCATTATCCGGTTTATTAAAATCCGGTGTCTTACTTAACAATAATTCAAATGACGGATCTACTGTATTAGACAATCTTCATAAAATCATAACAGAGCCGAGAATTAGAGGTTTAAATGCAAAGACGCTCGTAACAGAAGCTATTGATGAAATATCCAATCCGGGAAAAATAACACAAACATTCGGCGATGTACCGGATTCTGTTTCAAGAGCTGTTTTTAGACATCCTGAATTAGGTGTTCGCTCAAAAGAAGAAATGGATATTGGGAACTATTCCAATTGTTGTGTTGCAGCAAGCATTGAATATAATATAGCGAGCAGAACACCTGCAGAATTTGCAAGAATGGCTGCAGGATTTTCGTCGGAAGACTATAGCGTTTCTAAAGATTTAAAACTTACAGATATTGCAGAAAAACGAGATGACGCAATGTGGCTGCTTGAAAAGTTCAAACTTCCTTACAGCATTGATGATAATGATAATATTAAAGTTACAATTGAACCTGATAGAAATGCAATAATAAGAGCTCGTGTACAAACTTCATATCGTGACGAAGGAGAAAGATCTTCTTTAGATGTTTTAATGCAATCAGCACTTATGAATATAGGTTCTCAACAATCCTATAATTCTTTAAATGACAAAAGAGTTGGTATGTTTTCTAATGAAACAACAGGCTTAACACCTATTGAAAAAACTTTTGTTGAAGAAGTTGCAACAGGTACATCTAAAGTACCGGTTATATATCAAGCAATAGGTGAAGACGGAACAATTCAAGAATTAGCTTGCGATTACGAGACTATGGCCCAGCAGCTTGTTACAGCACTACAAACAGATAATGTTATTGTGGGATATGTTGATTTTAATCAAGCAGGACAAGTTATAGGCGGTCATGAAATAACAATTATTGATGCCGGAGAATCACCTACCGGAGATTTGGTCTTCGTATGTAATGATACGGCAGACGGAAATGACGAACCAATTTATATTTTGGCACAAAATTTATTGCCAAGACTTAATCATGCAGATTTGCCCAAAACAGCACTTGGAGATACTCCAATGCCAACGCAATTTGACGGAATTCCATACTATAAAGAACGTATTGGATAGTATAGTTATAATAAATTTTATATTTGATAAAAGACAATTCACAAATAAAATGATAAGAATGATGTTTTTATTCTCATATTGAAATAGGCACCAGAGGAACACACATGCCGGTAAGAAATAACAAATTAACAATAAATGAATTTCCGAAACAAATACCTGATTTTAAAAATTCTATCATTCCTAAAGACAGATTAACAGAACAATGGTTAACTGATTGGATTATAAACAGTTTAAAAACAAATAAAATACAAGTCGGAGATATTCTTCCGCAAAAGAATATTATCGCAAAATATTTAGGAATTAGTATCGGTACAGTTCAAAACGCAATCAGATACATAGAAGACAAAGGGTTTTTGCAAAGCAAGCAACGAACCGGTACTTTTGTTGCATCTTATACAAATAATACAAATGCAATAAAGAAACAAACATCAAAACGTGACGAAGCGGTATATAAAATAAAAAAATATATCATAGAAAATAACATAAAATCCGTTATGCCACCCGCTGCAGAACTTGCCAAATCAATAAACATTTCAACAAATACGGTCAGACTTGCATATTTAAGATTGTGTGACATGGGTATTCTAAAATATACTGCGAAAAAATCAGGGAAAAAGCAGTTAAAAATACTAAATATGCCGACAGAAAAAGAAGAACAAGCAATTTTAGCAAAATCACTTGTAGAAAAGACAACAGATGATTTAATAAAACTTATAAGCAATAATTTAAAAAAAGGAGATAAACTGCAAACCCGCACAGAATTATCTTCGATGTTAAAAGTTAGTGTAAAAACTGTTCATGATGCAATAAATCGACTTGAAACACAAGGAATATTGCAATCAAGACGCGGGCAATACGGTACAGTTGTTGTAAAAATGCCCGAAGAAATAAATGTATTTCTGCCGGTAAGTGAACATTCCATATTAAAAAAAACAAAAGATGCTACTTTTTATCGTTGGGAAAAAATTGAAAATAATCTTTTGAATATGATAAAAAACGAATATGAATCGGGAATGAAATTACCTTCAATGGAAAACTTATCAGAAAAATTTGATGTCAGCACGAATACAGTAAGAAAGGCATTGAAAAACTTATCCGAAAAAGGTATCGTAGATTTTGAACGAGGCAGATATGGCGGAACATTTATAATTGAAATCCCGGACAAATCAGACTCAATCGGATATGAGTGGCTTGCAGTTACATCTGATTTTGTTCCAATGCAGTCGGGCAACTAATTTACAATTTTTAACATCTCTAAAATAGCACTATCAGTGATGTTAAAAAATATTATCAACACTATACGTTTTTTTGCCTCAAATCGTGTTATAATAAATATATCCTAAATGGAAAAGGAGGAAACATGTCAAGCAAAACTTTAGAAAAAAAGAAGAAGCATGATTATTCACAAGACTTTGAAAGCTACTTGCAAACAAGACGTTCAAATACTACATATAATGGTATCGAACTCGAAACGGCAAGTTGGCATAAAGAGGTTTTCGGATTTAAAGAAAGAAAAAACTCCTTAACAACAAAATAGAATAAATAAGAACGGCAAAATTTGCCGTTTTTTTATTGCAAAAATTCATTAACACAAATAGCATTTTATATTTTTGCACTATATGTAGTATTTTAATATATCCAAAGTAATATATAACAGGATAAGAATTATTTTACAAATTTAAGTTATTTTAAAATAAATATTTGGAGAATAATTTTTAATGGACAGCAAAAAAAACTATTTGTATTATGCAGCGGTAATAATGTGTTTATCGGCATTGCCTGTAATATCAAATATAAATGCATACAATGTATACGGTGAAAGAGATATTCCGCAAATTATAAAAGATAATAGCGGTGAAAAAATATTATTTATTGTAGATTTTTCAAACAGTATGAACGATTATATCGGTGAGCGAAAAAAAATAGACATTGCCATTAGTTCATTAGCCTCTATTGCATCGAAATTATCTCCTAATGTTAAAACAGGGCTTAGAGTATATGGTCATAAACACGGATTTAACCAACTTTTAGGCTGTCGGGCAACCGATTTAGTCAGTCCGGTATTGCCAAACAACACTTCAAACATTTATGGAATATTGTCTAAACTTAACGCAACTGGGTGGACACCGATAACGAGGTCATTAAAAGAAGCTGTCACAAATGATTTTGCAGGTATTAACGGAAAAAAAAGAATAATTTTATTAACCGACGGAGAAGAAAATTGCGATGAAAGCCCCTGTGAATATGCAATAAATCTTTTACAAAGCAGAGATGATATAAAAATTGATGTTATTGCTTTTGCACTTGATAATAATAATGCAGAAGCTCAATTAAAATGTACGGCACTTGTCACGTCAGGAAAACTATACCACGCATATGATGCTGCATCACTTGCAAACAGTCTTGAACAAGCACTTAATGTTACAACAGAAGTACAGGGAACAGTCATAAAAAAATAACTATTCAACAAAACTAAAAGAATAATAACCGTTATTAAATTCCATTTTTAAAGCTATATCTTCACCTTTATAACTTTTGGGAGGAGGATTATAAATAGGCATATTCATTAACATGTGATACATTGCATCATTTAGGGATTTATTATCTGATTGTTGAATAAATCTTCTGTTATTTAATTTTCCGTCCTCTGAAATATTAAAACCAATAACCGCAACTCCATATCCATATACATTTAAGACGGGGAAAAAACGGAATAAGCTAAGTCTTAAATCAGCTTTATAACGCAATAAATCAGACTCATCCTGTTTTTCAGTATCAACTTTAATGTTTTTCTCCTGTAATCGGATATTTTCATTATTACTTTTTACTTTTTTGTCAATATCACTATTTGTGTTTTTATCTATATCTTTTAAACTTTCAATGTTCTTTTTAGTTGTTACATTCTTTGGTATTTCAACAACTTGTTGTCTTACTTTTATTTCTGCCGACTTTTTTTTAGAAGAATTTTTGGCAGATAAATCGGAATTGGCATAGGTAGTATTATTTGCACTCTTTGGAGTCAATTCAGAAATAAGTGAAGTCGGTTTTTTATTTATTTTTTTTGTTTCAAATATTATATTTTCAATAGCATTATTAATATTATATTTTGAATCTTTTTGAGCTATATGACCATCTTCCCAATATGAATCGACAAGAGGAATATTTTCAACAATAATATCATTACTTGCAATATGTTTTTCACTAAGATTTGGTGTATAAATCACTGCTTTATATATAAAAAAAGATGATATAATTAGAGAAATAGCAAACAACACAATTGAAAACACTGTTAGTGTTTTAGTGTTGTCATAATCTTCAAAAATGTTATCTTGCCCGATAGAATTGTCTTCCGGATAGAGAACATTAAAATCGTCAATATATCTTTCCGAAACGGCACTATTTGTATTATCGACTGTTTTTAAAACAACAAATACATTATTGCCGCATTCGCAGAAATCAGGTTTTTCAGAATAATTTTGACCGCAATTTTTACATTTATAAATCATTTTTCAATTCTTTCATAGTCGTTATAGTCTGACGGAGAGGAATATTTACTTGAATAAGCCATCGTAAAACTACCATCCGCATTCGTTACTATTCTTTTTGAATTTTGAGGAAAAGTCAATATATCCGTATGCTGATAACTTAAAAGAAGAGGTTTTATTATCCTTACAGCTAACTGCGTATATGACGGGTTATCAGACCATGTTTTTAAATTGGTTATGTTTCCGAATTTATCGACAGTAAAAGAATAAAAAAACGTCGTACCAAGAGGTGCAGAAATTTTAGAATCCTTCATTAATTTATTCTGTAAATCAGAACGCCATTTATTCCAAGCTATAACCTCAAGTTCCTGTTCCGTATATACAGGTGTATTGATTTCTTGTTTTTGTGGTTTTATTTCTATTTGCTGAGGTGTTGACACTATTTGTTCTTTTTGTTGTAAATTAGAGTTATTAGGCAATTGGTTAGATTTTGATTTTTCAATAGAAACTTTTTCCGCTTTTACAATTTCTTTTTTTGTTACTTTTTCCTGCTTAGTTTCAACCGGAATAGGCTTAATATCAACAATTTTCATACTAACAGAGGGCTTTTTAACTGTAACTGAAGGATTTTTGGGAGCAGAAACCTTAATATCAGGTAATACAGGCGTCTGCAATTCTATATCTGGCAAATTTATATCAACTTCTTTAGATGATTCAGTTTTTCGGGTTAAAAGCTCCAGTTTAAAATTCTTGTTTTCAAACATAATGTGTTTGTGCGTTTTTGGCTGAAAAACACAAATTAATAATGTTGAAAAAATAAATATAAAAAGTAAAAGTATAATAACTATTTTGTTCATTATTTATCTGCTTTCGCCTTTATTGCTTCAAGAGCAGTAATCTCAAATTTTGTTTTACCAAGTAAATATGTTTCTGCAACTAATAGTGCTGTTGGGACAAGAGCCGCAATAAAGCTCAGACTTAAACCGCCCAAATCCATACCTATTTCCGTTAGAAAATATGAAACATTCATAGTAAACTCAATAAGTATAATAGAAATAGCTACATACAATGCAAATTTCATTTCTTTTTTTGCACTGTTTGTAGCTTGCAAGCCGAGTATTTCGGAACAATGAAGCAGATAATTACTAAACCCGTCGTGTTTAATTACATCAGAATTTGATATTTTTCGAGAAATTTGAAATGAATATGCCAACATAAAAAATGCAAATAAAATTAAAAACGAAGCAAGGACTAAGAATACAGGAGAAAAACGCATTCCTGATATACGAATCCATCCGGCAGCTTCAGGGAAACAGTTTGCAAGTGTTATAGATACCCCGTACGCAAGAAAAGGAGCAGTACAAACCCCTATTATAATTTCAAACATTTCATGAATGCGAAGTTTAAAAATTTTATCATTAACATACTCTTTTTTTACCTCACTTAATGTATTAATATATGCTAAGACCCATTTGCGGTAATCGTTTATTACTCTTTCAAAATCTTCCCTGTATTCATATTTATTTAACAGTTCACTCAACTCATAACTGCTGCTTTTATAATATCCGGAAGATACACCGATACAAATGGTTACTCCTACGAAAAAAACGGATATTAATACAGAAAATATAATATTTTTTGTAAAATCAAGATAATAAGTCAGATTAAAAGCGTAAACACCAAGCATCATAATTGACGACAAGCAAATAAGAAGCATTTGCGATAATTTCGGCATCTTTGGCTGATTTTGAGGCTTTTGAGAATAAAAGAATCCATAAAAACCTTGTTTAAAAATTAACATTACACCAAAAATTAATATAGTATATAAAATCCACAATTTTATATCTATAGGAAGATGTATATAATCGGCAGATTCTTGTATTGAAAGCCCGCAAATATAATTATTAACGGCAAATGCACAAACTAATGAACCAAAAAACATCGCAATATGTGTAAATACTTGCCCTTTGGCATTTTGAGAAAGTTTTTTCTTTAAATCATTAATTTTATATCCGACTTCTTTAATTATTGCAGTTCGTTCATAGTCCAGTTTATCCTTTGAAACAGCAAGTTTTGATTTCGTTGTACTTTTTCTTATATCAGAACATAAAGACTGCGGTTCATTATTTTGAACATTATTTTGTATAACTTCAAAATTTATATATTGTTCTGAATTTGAAAATATCAATCGAGATATCTTAGAAACACAAATAGTATTAAAAATTTGGCCTTTAAAGAGAGGAATATCTCCACCATTATTGATAACACTATATGTATTATTTTCTTCATTGAATTCTAAAATAAGCTCAAAAGCATTTGCCGAAACCTGAAAATCACTATCAGCAGTTGTTCCTATCGTAATTACCTTTTCATTTCCGAATTGTACAGATTGTTTTTCTGTTGAAATAATAATCGCCATATATATTATCTCCCGATTGCCTTAAAAATTTTACTCGGAACTTTATCAATTGTTTCTTCAGTAGAAATTATCAAATGAGATTCTCCCAAAACAGGGTTGAGTTTTTCCTTTACATAGTCCAATTTTGCAGGATGAGCCCACAAAAAAGATATTGTCAAATCCGGTATATATTTTTTCGTTTTTTGTATATTCTTTGGCAAAGTATTCCAATTGATTTGTTTAGAATCAGCTATTTTATCTTCTAAATCACTAAGAATAACAATAACCGGAATGTAAGCGTTTTTTTGCATTTCAAGACTGTATGAAACAGCTTTTTTCATCACGTCCTGCTGTTTTAAGCTATTATTTTTATTATTTTTTTCTTGATTTGTGTATGAATTTAGCGATTTTCTTATTGCTGAAAAATTTTGAGGAGAACCTTCATAAATCAAATATGCATCTTTAGAAAATTGAATAATTTTAATTTTATCCTCAGGATCAAGAGTTTTACAAAAGCTTTTTATAAAGTTTTTTTGAGGTTCAATATTATCTTGATTTGAATTTGAAGAATCTATCATAAAAATAACTGCAGCAGGTCTAAAATTATCAATTTCAATATTTTTTATACCAACAATAACTGCATATAATATTCCGCTGATAATTAAAGAAAGTCCGCTTAATATAAAAAGTCTTTTTGCTATCATTTGTAATTATTCTTTCCCTCAGTTTTATTATAATAATAATAAACTTACAAACGCAAATGTTTATTTGAACGGTGTCAATCTTCTCGGTCGTGCCGAAGAAGTTCAGCTACCGCAAATAAAACACAAAATGGCTGAACATAAAGCACTCGGAATGATTGGCTCTGCCGAATTTTTTCGGGCATAGACAAACTGGAATGCAAAATAAAATGGAATGCCCTCTATCCCGAAGTTCTGCTCACAGCCGCATCACCTTTTACGGCGGCAATGTTGCAGGTAAGAGCTAATCTTGAAACCTATAACGGAATGGGAAAAATTGAAGAAGTTCCGGCAACGGCTTTTATCATCGGAACATTTAAAGAGTTTCCGCTCGGAACAATTCAACCCCACGATAATGCGGAATACGAAACTACTATGTCTGTCACCTACGCAAAATTAGTCGTTGACAGCATAGATATTTTTGAAATTGACGTGCTTGAAAACATCTACAAAGTAAAACTTTCAATTTGGAGTGTCAACTTATAGCCAAAATAAAAGTGATTATATTTTTACAAGCAGGCGGAAAGAAAAAATTTCGAGATTTGCGATATATAAAAATTTTAAAGATATTTGTGCAAAACTCAATATTTACAATATTTCTGTAGATTCTTGGAGAAAAACCTTTGGCTATCATCATTATCGAAAGTATCACGATTTGTTCTTTTTGCAGTGGTATTTCGGGCAAAATTTTGCCGAACAGGCTATGGAATATATAGATATTCATGAGCAGATGAGTAAACGATTTAAACAGGGTTTGGATTTATGATAAAAGCTCTGTCTAAATCGGTTTTTATAATGTTTTTATTTGATGGTTTTATGCTATAAAAGATTTATAGGCTAAATATAAAAAATTCTTCTGCAAGATTTAATCCAAAATTATTCCGACTATACAAAGTAAATTTTAGTATAAAAAGTAGTACGATATTTTAGAGCTACTCTACCATTTAATATGATTTGTGTTATTTTCTGTGTATTTAGGTAGTTCAATAATAAATGAATTTGTTGTGTCTTTTCCTTCATAATATATAGTACCTTCATGTGCCTCAATAACTTTTTTTGATAAGTACATTCCGAGTCCAAAACCAACTTTTTGGTATTTATTGCTACCTGCAATATATTTTTCAAATAAATGTGATTCGGTTTCTTTATCAATTGGCTGACTGCAATTAGTGAACTTCATAATTACTTTATTGTTATGTTCATATATACTTATTGAAAATTCAGTATCATTAAATGCATAATTAATCCCGTTATTTATAAGATTTGTAATAACTCTTCGAATTTGCTTATCATCTATCATGATATATTTATTTTCATCAAACAGTTTAGAGTTAAAAGAGAGGGTAATATTATTTTTTTGTGCAAGTGGCAAGTGTTCTTTTATACTTGTTTTAATTAGTTGATTTAAGTCTGTTTTTATTTTTTTGAGAAGAATATTTCCATTGTCATATTTATATGTATTAATAAGGGTATACAACATTTCTTTCATATAATTGGCTGATTCAATAATAATGTCCAAAATCTCTTTTTGTTCTTTATTAAGTGGAGTAAAGCTACCTTTTGCCAATAATTCCATACCACTTATTTGAGCCAATAAAGGATTTTTTAAGTCGTGAACAAGTGTTGCTATAAACAAATCTTTTTGATGTTCGATGGCTTTATCGTTATCAATATTTTTTGCAATTGTTATTAATCCGTCTATTGAGTTATCATTTTGCAAGATTGGGGCTTTTAATACCCTATACCAATGTTTATTTCCATCATAATCTAAACATAATTTTTCTTTTCTTAATATTTGTTTATTTTCCAGAACAAAATCATCTTCTTGTTGTGTATCCTTTAAAGAATTTTGCATATTAATACAAATATTCCCTGCG
>JBJEGL010000139.1:0-2594 GCA_051875035.1 Candidatus Gastranaerophilaceae bacterium
CAATTTTAATCTTCTGTTTTTTCACTTATTTTTTATCAAGTGATATTTGTGCGGGAGATGATTTTTCAAATATTGCTTCATTAATGTACGGCGGCGGAAAATATAATATAGACGGCGTTTTTACTTCGGTGTTGTCAAATTTTTTCGGGTATTGGCTGCCTTCGTTTTTCCATATTAATCCTCATCAATTTTCTATGACGATTGGTGCTGTTATGAGAAGTTTTGATGCGGTGCTTTTATTTTTGATAATGTCCTTATTTTTTTATTGCGGAAGACCTAAAAAATCTCTGTTTCCTTTGACTTTGATAATTTCGGCTTTATATTTCTGTTATGCTTCTGCTAATATGAATTTTGACCAATTTAATCCAAATAAGCTTCCTCAATACGATTTGGAAGGTTCTTTTATAATGTTAACCGAATATGCACAGCATTTTGGTCAAATGATATCCTTTATTTTTGCTTTATTTTCAATATATTTTTTAATAGGACATTTTGCGGAAAATAAATTGTTATCCCGAAAAAAAACACTTGTATTAACCCTGTCTGTTTTTCTTTCGGCAATTTCTTCAATGTTTTCCTGTATTACTGTTGGTATAACTTTAGGGTTAATGTGTTGTTATCTTTATTTTAGTAATTTTAAAGAAAATCAAAAACTGCTTAAAAATATTTCTTTTCCTGTCTGTGCATACATTATAGGGGCTTGTATTTTCGGGTTTTATCCGGGATTTTTCGGTTATTTTTCTCTAAAAGCAGATTTTATGATATTCTTTAAAACTTTATATAACGGGTTAGTTATACAAAATAGTCTTGAATTTGCTTTAATAATTATTTTAGCTTCGGTATTATATTTTCTTGCTTTAAATAAAACAGTTTTTATTAAGAGAGTTATTTTTTCAGTATTTTCCGTTATTTGTTCAATATTTATATATTTTATTTTGTTTTCAAAACTTGAAAGCCAAGTTGTGATACAGCTTACAGAGTCGGTTGTTTTAGTCAGACTTTTATTATTTTCTTTGATTTTATTGCTTTTTGGTTCATGTCAGAGAGAACTTGTTACTGAAAAAGTTTCATTAAAAATTTTGAAAATTGTTATGAGTCTTATTATTATTGTTTTTTCGATTATACAGACTCCTTTTGTTTATACTGTTATGAAGCTTTGGCGGACAATGTCCGAGGAAACGAAAGTTACTGTTTATTGTATTGAAAAAATGTACAGATTTTATTCTTTGCAAGATAAAACGGCACTTTTACCGGAAGATTCTCTTATGAAAATTTTTAAAATAACTTATTTTCTAAATGACAAAAATGTCGATGAAAATGAAAAAATAAGCGGTGATATTTTCTTTAAAAATACTGATTTTACATCTTATTATAAAAAAACTTACAAAAATGCCAAAATTATTCCGTATAAATTTATTAATTCCAAATTGGCATTAAAAATATTCTTTGAAAACGGCGGGCTTATTGATGAAAATGAAATTAAAAACATAAATTTTCAAAATTTATTTAATGATAAATTTGTTCTAAATAGAGCTGAGGAAAAAACAAAATATGGCATTTAACATTCAGAAAGCAAAAGTTATCGGTGTTTATTCCGTTGCACATGCAATTGTTGATTTTTGTTGTGCTGCCGTTATATATTCTTTTATCGGTTCGGCTGATACGGGTTTCTTATTAAAATTAGTTGTTTTATACAATATTTTAGCTTTCGGTTTACAATCGGTTTTCGGTTTAGTTGTTGATAAGTACAATCTTCCGAGAAAAGCTGCAATTTTTGGATGTTTATTCTTAATATTAGGTCTTTGTCTTTATAATAAGCCTTTATACACTATTGTTTTAATGGGAATTGGCAATGCATTGTTTCATGTCGGAGGAGGTCTTATTTCCTTGAGGCTTGGAAACGGGCGGGCTAAACTTCCGGGGGTTTTTGTTGCTCCGGGGGCAATCGGTTTGTTTTTGGGTACAATGCTTTGGAAGTACACGTTTATTGATAATATTTGGCTTGCCTTTTTCCCTCTTTTAGCAATGGCAATGATATTTTTCACAAAAATGAATGATGAAAAACAAATTGTTTTTGCAAATAGAGCTTCTTTGCCTTGCTATTATGCAATTGTGCTTATGCTGCTATTTGCAATAGCTGTCCGCTCTTTTGTAGGATTGAGTTATGATTTTACGGCAAAAGAAAATATTCAACTAATGACGATTTTCATCTTTGGTGCTGCTTTCGGAAAATTTGCGGGTGGATTTATTGCAGATAAATTCGGAATGTTTAGAACTGCTCTAATCGGGTTGTTTTTATCTATTCCCTGTTTGAAATTCGGATATATTCCTCAGTTCTCAATTATCGGTATGTTTCTTTTTAATCTTACTATGCCGATTACGGTTACGGCCCTTGCAAATATGATGCCGAATTATAAAGGCTTTGCTTTCGGATTAACGACTTTGGCTTTGCTTTTGGGGTATTTACCCGTTTATGCAAAGTTTAAAGTAGCTTCTCAAAGCATATTTTTATTTGAAATCATATTGGTTTCCGCTATTGTAACGTCGATAGCATTATATTTATACGAAAAGTTATTTAATCGTCCTTAAATATT
>JBJEGL010000140.1:0-2593 GCA_051875035.1 Candidatus Gastranaerophilaceae bacterium
TTTAAAACTTGAATATTTTTTGTTGTACTTATTTCTATTCTTGCACTTCTTAATTTGTCTCTGGTATCTTCATCAAGCCCTTTGCCGTTAACAAGTCTGTCAATAAAGCCGCTGTTAAGTTTTACTGCTTTTTCAAGAGCTCCGATTTCTTCAAGAGTATCTTTTATAAGAGAAAAATCGTAGTTAAAACCTTGTTTATGGTGATAAATTAAAGTTTCTCCGGTCGGAGAAGTGATAGGAGAACCGCCTTGTTCAAAATAAAGTTTAAAAATAGACTTTAAATCCTGTAATTCTGCTTGCATTGTTGATACTGCACCTTGAATACGCAAAAATCTTTCAAATAAATATTCCACATTCTCAATTTGCTTCATTTGCCATGCATATTTTTTCTTATAAAGTTTTTTTAATCCCGGATAACTTTCCGCAAGCCCTAATGCATCTGCCATTGCTCTGTGACGTTCCGAAAATTCTACGTGAAATTTTTTCATTAAAGCTTCAAGTCCGCAGGATTCCAAATCGGGATATACTTCTTTAAACATCATTTGTGAATCTATCATCGGATTGCTGATACTTTTTCCTGTTGTTCTTTTTGATGCTTCGTTAATAAAACTGTAATCGAAAATAGCATTATGAGCTACGATAGGATAATCACCGATAAATTCTAATATACCGGGCATTGCTTCAGCTTCTGTCGGTGCGTCTTTAACCATATCTTCCGTAATACCGTGAACTGCCATACTCGATTTTCTTATATGCTGTTCCGGATTAATTAAGGTTTGGTATTCCTTTTTTATTTTGCCGTTTTCAAGTCTTAATGCGGCAAATTCAATCATTTTTTCTTTTGTATAATCAAGTCCTGTTGTTTCAACATCCAAAACTATTTCTACTACCTTTTTTGCAGGCATATAAATCTCCGTTTTCTTAATGTATTTATCGTACCATAAATAAACAAATATGCGTTATTTGTTAAAAAATTGACATGAAAACCCCGAATAATGCCCAATAATAACAATGTTCGGGATAAATTAACAGCAGTTTACACAAAATTGTACAAAGTCTATGCCATATTGAGAGCTACTGATTGGAGCTACAACTTGTTGTCCCGAAGAATCTATATCATACTGAGTGATAACAAAACAAACTGTCATACTGAGGCTTTAGCCGAAGTATCTCTTGAAATTTTAAATTTATGCAAAAAGATTCTTCGTGCTATGCACTCAGAATGACAACAATGGTGTATAGTTGTATATAATTTTCATTATTTTATTGCATTAAAGTTTTTGGGTAAGATTATTTTTTAGCGGGTGTTTTTGTATTATTCAAATAATCAATGATATCTTGTGTTAAATCAACACCGCCCGTTAAAATTACTCTGTAATCAAAGACAACATCAACTTTTTTTTGTGCGGAAACGATTTTTGAAGCATTTTGTATGTTATTAAAAATTTCTTCTTCTTTTTGAAGTTTAAGTTTCAAAACTGCTTCTTCTTTTGCTTTGTATTCTTTTTCTGTTTTTTCTTCAAAACTTTTTTTGCTTATAGGAGATTCAATTGCTTTATATTCTTTATCTTTGTCTATTAAATATTGTTGTAAGCCTATAACTTTGCTGTCAATTTCTTTATAAGCTTTTTGAGCATAGCTGTAGTTATTTTCTATTTTTTTAAAATCAGCATATCCTATTGTATCTGCAAATACAGGTGAAGAAAATATACAAATTGCTGCTGCAAGAAAAATGTTTTTAAAGTTCATAATAACCAAATCCTTCCTTTTTAATATTTTGATAACTCATTGTATCAATACCGTAAGTAAATTTCAAGAATTTATAATTGATATTTAATTTATTTGTCAATGCTTATAAATACTGATATAATTATCAAAAAGAGGATTATTTATGGAACTTTCAAGAGAACAAATAAATAAAATACTGGAACTTGCAGATAAAACAGATTTTGATATAGACCAAGTGACTTCTATTGATATATCAAAAGCACTTATAGAAATTGAAAGAAAACTAAACTTTTTTGATGTTGATGTATCCTTTAAGCCTGACAGTAAAAATGTTTTAATAGTAGATGATTTAGAGTTGTCTTTATATCATTTAAATCAGCTTATGAAAAAAGTCGGAATAAGGACATTTGTTGCAAGAAATAAAGAAGAAGCTCAAGCGGAAATTATTCGCAGAAATTTTGATTATCTGCTTTTAGATTTGTTTTTGCCCGATTGTGAGGATGGTTTGGCATTAATAAAAGAAGCAGTGAAAATCAAAGATGCAGGCAGACAAAATTATAAAATTATTGTGGTATCCGGTTCTGATGATAAACGCTTAATAGAAGAATGCTATAAATTAGGCATAGACGGATATGTGACAAAAACAGAAAATTGGCATACTGATATTTTGAAATATATTAATAATGAAAATGAATATTGTGAAAATAATACTTTTAAGAAAAAAATAATTTCTTCCGAGATTGTCCTATATAAACTTAAAAAATTTAATGATAAAAAAATATTTGATGATTTAATGGCGGATATAAATATATCAATACTTGACGGAAGACCCAATGTATTATTAAATGTTGAAAAAGTTATGGTT
>JBJEGL010000141.1:0-9691 GCA_051875035.1 Candidatus Gastranaerophilaceae bacterium
ATGCCTGTTTTAATCATAACGCCCGACATTATTCCGGATACATGGCTCGGTGCTGCTGGATGTGCTTCGGGAAGCCAGTTGTGGAAAGGAACAAATCCTGCTTTGATACCGAATCCTATAAATGCTGTTATAAAAATTAAATTAGCAAAATTTCTATTTTCTGTAAGTATTTTTGTATACGAATGGAAATCAGTTGACAATGCGGCATTTGAAAGTAATGCAAATGTGACCGTTATGAAAATTATACTTACGTGCATGTAAATCATATATTTTATGCCGGCTTTTAAAACTTCTTTTTTATTATTTTCAAAAATAACCAGAAAAAATGATGATAATGACATTATTTCCCAAATAATTAAAAATAATAATGCATTTTGACAGGTTACAACACCCAGCATTGAGGCAATTAACATAAGTAAAAACACGATATGTGCATTTATGTCTTTCCCTTTGTCAATATAATTTTTCAAGTATCCGTTAGCATATATAACTGATATGGCAGACATTAAGGATATAAAAATAATAAAAAATGCACTTAAGCCGTCGATTTCAAATCGAACAAAATTTATTATTTTTCCACAATACAGAATTGTTTCTGTAGGTACATTGCTCAAAAAGACTTTAATAGCTTCTATACATGCCAATACCGATGAAATCACCGTACATACAGTTGCATATTTAAGTTTTTTCTTAGAATCTTTTATTAAAAGTGAGGTAAATGCAGTAAAAATAATTAATGCAATTCCTAAAAAGTAATATCCCATAATTTCTCTTTGTTATTAATATTTCATTTATACGTATAAATTTTCTGACAAATACGAATTATATTCAACCGTTTTGTTATTTTTTTATTTATTGAAAATGTTTTCTATTTTGTTTCTTAATAAAATATATAAGTATATTAATATTAAACCTAAAAAGTATGCACCTATTACATCTGTCGGATTATGCACGCCGAGCCATATTCTGCTTAATCCGACAAATAGTGTCCAAGCTGTTGAAAAAACAGCTACTGCAATATTTATTTTTTTGTAAGGGCAATATTTATAGAAATAAAAAACAATCATTCCCCATAAACAAATGGTTACAAGACTGTGGCTTGATACATAACTAAAACTGTCCGGATGTACGGATAACTGTAATTCATAAGGCGGGCGGGGTCTTTTTATTAAAGGTTTTATAATACAGTTTAAAATAAAAGTTATTAATGGCACAGATAAAATTATTACAGTATCTGCGTAATATTTTTTTCTTAATCCCCAATATGTACAGAATAACAGAGGTAATACTATTAGTGTCGAATATAAAATGCAATCAGGAAGCAGTGCTATTGAAACAGGAAAAATACTTAATATTTTTTGAATAATGACAATAAAACTTCTGTCACATTGAGTTATCAATGGACAGAAGTTTATTACCACCGAATATATTACAAATAGTGTTATTGTTATAAAAATCTTTTTCATATATTTAGTGGCAGCAAGAACAATTGCAGGATTTTTCCGGTTTTTCTGTTGAGCAGAAACGATTTCTGTCGATATAATATTCGCCTTCAAGCGGGAATATTGTCATCCATAGATTTTCTCTCCAATCAACATCAAGAATTTCTTTTACGCTTTGAGAATATTTATCAATTTCATCTTTTATTTCTTGTTTTGTCAAATAATCTGCAGCACCCTCATGTGTTTCATAAGGTTTAAATTGTTCATAGTAGTTTCTTAAAATTTCGGGTCTGTCAACAATCATACAGGGTCTTAAAAGGTTTCCGTCTTCATAAGGGATACCGTTTCTGATTGCTGTCATAAACGGTGAAGCTAATGCTTCCGTTAATGTACAATTATTCAGATTATGTGTTGCAAGGTGGATAAATGTGCAAGGTTCAACATCTCCTCTCGGATTTACGTGGATATATTGCCGTCCTCCGGCTATACATCCCATCATTTCCGGACCGTCTCCCCAAAAATCAACCGTCATCATCGGTAATGTATTTCTGGCGTTATATACTGCTTTTAATATTTTTTGGCGTTGTTCCGCATTTGGCACCATACTTACATCAGGAGCGTCACCAACAGGAACATAATGGAAAAACCATGACCACAAAGAACCTTTATCGGAGAGCATTTGCATAAATTCGTCAGAAGTTACTTCATCACAATTTTTACTTGTTGCGGTTATACTTGCTCCGAAGAAAACACCTGCCTCTTTTAGCATATCCATTTTTGACATTACCATATCAAAACAGCCTTCACCTCTTATTGCATCAGTGTTTTCCTTTAATCCTCCGAGTGAAAACATTGGATAAACATTACCCAATCTTTGAAGTTCTTTTACTGTTTTTTCATTAATTAAAGAACCGTTTGTAAATGTAATAAATGCACAATCATTAAATTTTTCTGCAAGTTCTAAAAATTCTTTTCTTGCAAAAGGTTCTCCGCCTACAACGGGGATAATGTGTATACCCATTATATCTCTTGCTTCAGTGAGGATTTCTTCCCATTTTTCTTTTGTTAAGTCCTCTTTCACGTCGTATTCATGTGCCCAACATCCTTTGCAGTTAAAATTGCATCTCTTGGTTATACTTGCAAGTAACACTGAAGGCGGAAAGAAACCGTTTTTTTCATTAAACACGGTACGTTTTCTTAAATTATCTCCGTAGTAACCGTTTACAAAAAAGTTTTTTATAAATTTGTTTCTGCAATTAGGGTGAAGTTCTGTTAGTATCTTTTTCCACCAAAAAAGGTGCGGATGTTCTGATTGAAACAGCCATTGCATTCTTTTTGCGTGATTTATTCCACCTTTTGAACCAGCTATTTTTTCAAAAATTTTTGCAAGATTTATCAACTTTTCTTTATTAAAGTTATGTCCTAAATAATTTAGTAACATATCAATACCGATATTATTAATTTTGAGTTTTAATCTGTCAAATTTGCCCATTGAATTAGGCTGCCATACTGTTGATTGCTTTTCTACTTTCATTTTTTTCCCCTTTTGTATTTTTTTTAATTATACAATAAAAATTTTAGGTTATTTATTGATATCTTAAAATAAATATGCAATAATCAACTTTATGAATAGTTTTTTAGTTGTTAATAACTTTAATGCTGGTAGAAAACAGGCTGTAAAATATAAAAAACGTTTACTCGATTTTTTTATTAAAAACAAAAAAACATATAAATTTATTGATATTGATTCTCTTACTAAAATTAATATCTCTGAGTTTGATTCAATAATTGCAGTTGGCGGAGATGGTACCGTTAATAAAATTGTTCCTTATATTATTAATACGGATAAAATTTTGGGGATTATTCCTTGCGGAACGGCAAATTTACTTGCTGCAAAACTTGGTATTCCGGAAAAAATTGATGACGCACTGGATGTTATTTCTATGGGGTCCGTAAAATCAATTGATGCGGTAAAAATCAATGATAAATTTTCTATTTTAAGAGCCGGTTTCGGTTACGATTCTGATATTATTTGTAAAACTCCTCAGTCACTAAAAAATAAATTCGGTTATTTTTCATACTTTATTGCAGGTGTTTTATTTGCATTAAGGTTAAAACAGCAAAAATATCAAATATCTTTTGACGATAAAAAATTATCTGTGCTGGCAACTTGTATAATTATTGCCAATGCTGGAAACATGTATAAAAATATTGTTTCGGTTTCAACAAATTGTTATCTTGATGATGGATTAATTGATGTTTTTATTTTGAAAGTAAAAAATCCGATTATGTTTTTCTTTGAATTTTTACAAATAATTTTAAATAAAAAATCCTCTAACTCTAAGGCTATGTATTTTCAATGTTCAAATTTGTCTATTAAAAACGATTTTTGTACTTGTCACATTGACGGAGAGAAACAAAAAATTAGGGATAATATTGATTTCAATATTATCCCTAAAGCTATTAAAATTTTTAGTAATTTGTAAATTAATTAAAAACGTGAGATTGGAGTGCCATTTATGATTATGGAATTTTGAACTTATTTTGATTTAGGTTTATTCCATTTTTTTACTCCCTCTGTAGTGAAAGGGCAGCCGTTTCCTTCAAAGGTTCCATAAATTACCGTACCGGATACATCTACTATTAGTTTTCTTTCACATTTTGTTTTTTCTTGATATTGGGTTCCGGGAATAAATCTTGTACTTGTTTCTTTCCATTCGTATTCTGTTTGTCCTCTTTCATACTCTATGTCATTAGGATTTCCCCAATATTTTATAACATCATTAATAGGTGTTCCTATCCATGATTTAAGCATTTCATCCATTGGGTGATTTCCTGCTGCTATTGCATAAGATCCTGCTAATAAAATTGCTGTCAAAAGTATTTTTTTCATTATAAACTCCTTTTATTGAATAAATATACCATAATATTTATTCAATTGTATAGGCAATGCCAAAAATTTCAAAATCTTTTAATGGTTTGATTTGTTCAGCCATTTCTTTTTCATCTTTTTGTGTATTGATGTTTTCGTCTGTTTCTATGTTTGTATCTTCTTGTGCTTGTTCTCTTATTTTAATACCAACGGCAACTTCTCCTGTTTTATCTGAAGAATAAATTTTGAAAGCTCTTGTTATGTCTTCTTCCGAATTGTCATTAGGATTAATTTCTGTATGTTTTTTTCCGTTAATGTATATTTCTGCAATTTCTTCTCTGTCTTTGCTTACAGGAATGATTAACCAAATATTATTGGCTTCAATTGTAAATAAAAGTATATTTTGTTTATTTTCATTTGAAAAATTTATTTTTTCTTTAAAAATTTTATTATTAGATTTAGTTGTTTGAAATAATTCAGAATTTTCAAGCTTAATATTTCCTGCACTTAAGTATTTTATATTTTTAATGTTGTCGCTTATATACATAGGGTCAGGAATAGCATAATTTTTATCTTTCTTCTTTTTGGAAGATTGTTTTATATAATTTTCAAAAAACTTTGCAAGAGTTTCTTTGCCGTATTCTGTAACATTATTTTCATCAGCATAAAACGTATTCTTCTGCATACGTCCGGATGAAATTTCCGGTTGAACTGCTGTTGCAATATTAATTACGGGAAGATTGTAATATTTTGCAATCTGCTCCATAAAATCTTGTTTGGGCAGCCCGTTTGCATTTGAATTTAGTACAATAACAACTTGGGGTTGGTTTTTATCCAAAAGGCAAGCTCTTACAATGGACTCGAACCCTTCTCTACAGTCCGGTTTTGAAGAATCGAAAACAGCAAAGTCCAAAAATATAATATCCGGATTTTTTGATAAGATATTTTCTGCAAAAGCTAAGTTTACAATAAATGAATCAGCTGCCAGTATATTAAAGTTAATATATTCCGTATTGGCTTTTTTACCGAATATTTCGGTAATTAATTCAAAAGACTTCTTTGTTGCAGAAATATTATTCTCTTCATCCTTTGTTAGGTTAGATGTTCCTGCATAAGCAATTACTGTTTTTTCACCTTTTTTAGCGGCCTTAATTTTTTGATTAACTCTGTATGTATTTCCAACTGAAGACAATGAGCGAATAATCATATTTTGCTCAATTTTTGATTCCTTTGTTTCTGTATTAGGAGCAGGCATACAACCTACTAAAAAAATTACTGCGGTAACAACAGCTATCAGTTGTTTATACATATTTTCTCCTAATCAAACGGGACTACAAATGTCGTCCCGTTTAATAAATGTTTTTGATTAAAACTATTTTTCTTCATTCCAAGAATACATCTTACGAAGTTCTTTTCCGACAGCTTCAAGCTGATGTTCTGCTTTTTGTTTTCTTGTTGCCAAGAAATGAGCTCTACCGCCTGCTTTGTTTTCCGTAATCCATTTTGAAGCAAATGTACCATCTTGGATTTCTGATAAGACTTTTTTCATTTCTTTCTTAGTTTCATCTGTAATTATACGCTTACCAATTTCATAATCACCAAATTCAGCTGTATCAGAAATTGAATAACGCATTTTTGAAAATCCGCCTTGATAAATCAAGTCAACAATAAGCTTCATTTCATGAATACATTCAAAATAAGCATTTTCAGGAGCATAACCTGCTTCAACAAGTGTTTCAAAACCTGCCTGCATTAAAGCTGTAACACCACCGCAAAGAACCGCTTGTTCTCCAAAAAGGTCAGTTTCTGTTTCTTGTCTGAAAGTGGTTTCAAGAACACCAGCTCTTGCACCGCCGATACCTGCTGCATAAGCAAGACCGTTATCAAGTGCTTTACCTGAAGCATTTTGATGAACCGCAATTAAACAAGGAACACCTTTTCCGGCTACATATTCGGAGCGAACAGTATGACCGGGGCCTTTTGGTGCAATCATAATTACATCAACGTCTGAAGGTGGAACTATTTGTGAAAAATGAATATTAAAACCGTGTGCAAATGCAAGTGTTTTACCTGCTTTTAAATTTGGTGCAACTTCTTTTTTGTATATATCTGCTTGTTTTTCATCAGGTATTAACATCATAATTAAGTCAGCAGCTTTTGTAGCATCTGCAACATTCATAACCTTTAAACCTGCTGCTTCAGCTTTAGCTTTTGATTTTGAACCTTCATAAAGACCGACAACTACGTTTACGCCACTTTCGTGAAGATTGAGTGCGTGAGCGTGTCCTTGGCTTCCGTATCCAATGATGGCAACTGTTTTGCCGTCTAATAAACTTAAATTGCAATCATTTGCGTAATAAATTTTTGCCATTTTTATCTCCTTTGTGATTTAAACTTTGTTAAATCTCTTACATTTTGCATGATTTGCCCTTATTTTATTCCGAGCAAATTGCTACGTCAAGTTTTTGCCTTATTGCTATCAATTTTTCAATTTTTCTATAATCAATAATAATAAACTTTTATATAATCTCAAAAATAAATACTATTAAATTTCTTTTATTTTGATTGTTGTATTTTATCCATGAATAATTTTGCGGCAGGGGAAAATACTTGATATTTTTTCCAAATTAACCCCCAATTTGCCTCCATTTTTGGTTTTAACGGGCGGAAACACAAATTAGAATTTTTTGTTGTATTAGTTAGGTTATTTAGTGTAAACATATAACCTACACCTTGTTCTGCCATTATTGCTGCATTATAAAACAGCGTATGAGTTGCGGCTATTTCTAATTTATCTTTATTTTTATTAAACCATCTGAAAAATTCATTATCAGGGGTTGGCTTCCTAAATACTTTTTTAGATAAAATCAAAGGAATTTTTTCCATATCTTTAAATGTTATAAATTCTTTTTTAGCAAGTTCTGAATCTTTTCTCATAACAATTCCCCAAACATCTTTTTCAGGTAAATTTATAACATTGTATTTTGATAAGTCAGCAGGCTGCATAACAATACCAAAATCCAAAAGACCGTTGTCGATTTTTTCAACAACATCTTCGTGTATTCCGCTTGAAATATGAAAAATAATTTTCGGATAAATTTCACGTATTTCTTGTATCAAAGCAGCAATACTTTTGAAAGTATTTGTTTCCCCGCTTCCAATACAAACCTCACCTGCAATTTCATGTTTTAAAGAGGAAAATTCATTTTCTGTTTTTTCTACCATATCAAGAATTTCTTCCGCTCTTTTTCTTAAAATCATTCCCTCAGGCGTTAGTGAAACATTGTGATTAGTTCTTATTAAAAGTTTTTGACCTAATTCTTTTTCTAAATCTTGCAATTGTCTTGATAAAGTAGGCTGAGTAAGATGTAAATAGTTTGCTGCACCGGTTATTGAACCTTCTCTTGCTGCTGTTAAAAAATATTTCAAAACCCTAATTTCCATAAATGAACTATATATGTTTTCGGTATGCCTGTCAAGTATTACGAGCGATACAACATAAGTATTTGCTATTTGATTAAGTATTTTGAATAATAAGAATATAGATAGACTTAATATTGTACAAAATTTAAAAGATGCGGGCTGTGAAGAGGTTTTTATTAAACAATTTTTGTATCTTGATAAAAAGGGACAAATTAATTTATTAGCAAAACACAGAGTTAACCTGCTTGATAAACTTCATAAAAGTCAAAAACAAATTGATTGTCTTGATTTTTTAATTTTTAATTTGAAGTAAAACACATAGAAAACAATTACAAATACAGAAAAATACCGGAGTAAAACAGATGACTAAAAATGTATTAATTATTTCAACAAGTTTAAGAAACAATTCAAATTCGGAAATTTTAGCACACGAAACCGAACGTGGTGCAAAAGAAGCGGGTCATGAGGTTGAATTTGTAACTTTAAAAGATAAAGAAATAAAATTCTGTAAAGGCTGTCTTGCTTGCCAAAAACTCGGACACTGTGTATTAAATGATGATGCCAATGGGATAACCGAAAAAATGAAAAATGCTGATGTCATTGTTTGGGCAACGCCTGTTTATTATTATGAAATGTCAGGACAAATGAAAACTATGATAGATAGAGCAAATGCATTATTTGCATTAGATTATAAGTTGAGAGAAATTTATTTGATTGCAACAGCGGCTGACGTTTCGGAAGGGATTGCACAAACTGTAATTAACGGCTTAAACGGTTGGATTGCATGTTTTAACGGAGTGAAATTGTGCGGATATATTGACGGAGTCGGACTGGAATCACCGAATGAAGCAAATGCCAATAAAGAGCTTTTAGAACGTGCATATAAAATGGGTAAAAATATTTAAATTAAAGGATAAAAAATGAAAAAATTATTAACTTTACTTCTTATGATATCTTTAACAAGTTTTAACGCTGTTAGTGCAGCTTGTAAAAATCAGAAAGGATTTAATTCTATGAAAAAAATAACTCAAACAGCAGGAAGAGTCCAACTTGGAGAATTTGCTCCTGAATTTGCACATTATAATGATGATATTTTGTTTGGTGAAAATTGGAATAATCAGGATATTGATACAAAGACAAGAAGTATTATAACGGTTACAGCATTGATATCTCAGGGAATAACAGACAGTTCACTTGTTCATCACTTTCAAAATGCAAAGAATAACGGAGTTTCTAAAGAGGAAATTGCAGCGATTATTACAAATACAGCCTTTTATGCAGGCTGGCCGAAAGCCTGGGGAGCATTCAGACTGGCAAAAGATGTATGGAATGAAGAAACTCCGGCTTTGAGTGAAAAAGAAAAATATGCTCAAACCATAATGTTTCCGATAGGACAGCCAAATAATACTTATGCAAAATATTTTATCGGACAAAGTTATATTGCTCCAATTTCAACAAATCAAGTAAAGATGTTTAACGTAACATTTGAACCAAAATGCCGCAATAACTGGCATATTCACCATGCAAAACAAGGCGGCGGTCAGATGTTAATTGCAATTGGCGGCAGAGGATATTATCAGGAATGGGGTAAAAAGCCAATTGAAATGAACCCCGGTGATGTTATAAATATTCCTGCAAATGTAAAACACTGGCATGGTGCAGCACCTGACAGTTGGTTTTCTCATATCGCTGTTGAAATTGATGGCGTTGAAACTTCAAACGAATGGCTTGAAGCCGTAAGTGATAAAGAATATAGAAAGCTGAAATAATAAAAAACAATAAATAAAAGAATGTAGGGTAGACTAAAGTCTACCCTAAAAGGTAGAAACCTGCGTACTTTTATAATATAAGACCCTAAAACGAGTTCCTCGTGACAGTTCGTTGCTTTATTTCCTCTATTTCAACACATCAATAACCTTGATAAAAGTTTTATTTTCTCCATTTAAATATTTTT
>JBJEGL010000142.1:0-2578 GCA_051875035.1 Candidatus Gastranaerophilaceae bacterium
ATGTGTAGGTATTCTCATTCCGTAGAACGAACGTATCACAAATACGATTGCGATAACCAAAAGTACAAGACCGATTTTCGGAGCAACAGCTCTGAATGATTCACTCAAAGCTATTTCCATAGCCAATAAACCGAATAATGTTGTAAATTTAATAATCGGATTCATAGCAACCGACGAAGTATCTTTAAACGGGTCACCAACAGTATCGCCAACAACCGTTGCTTCGTGTAAAGGTGTTCCTTTTTCAGCCAAATCAACTTCAACTATTTTCTTTGCATTATCCCAGCATCCGCCTGCATTTGCCATAAATACAGCTTGGAATAAACCGAAAATTGCAATAGCAATTAAGTATGATACAAAGAAGGAAACAGGAAGCGGACTGCTTTCACTCGGAGCTGATAAACAAGCAAGAGAAAGTGCAAATGCAAATAATGCTATAAAGATATTTACCATACCTTTTTGAGCATATTCTGTACAAATTCTAACAACTTCTTTAGAATTTGAAACATCTGCACGTTTTTCAGCATTTTCATCAAGTTTAATATTTCTCTTGATGTATTCAACAGCTCTGTATGCACCTGTTGTAACAGCCTGCATTGAAGCACCCGAGAACCAGTAAATTACCGCACCGCCTGCTAAAAGGCCTAACAATGTATACGGATTTAAAAGATTTAATATTTCAGTCGGCTCAATATTCAATGTATTTTTGATAACCAAAATTAATGAGAAAATCATTGTTGTAGCACCAACAACAGCTGTACCTATTAAGACAGGCTTTGATGTTGCCTTAAATGTGTTACCTGCACCGTCATTAGCTTCCAAATACTTTTTAGCAACATCGAAATTCGGTTTGAACCCGAAGTCTTTTTCGACTTCTTCAGAAACATTCGGAACTTCTTCAATTAAAGAAAGTTCATAAACAGATTGTGCGTTATCAGTAACAGGACCATAACTGTCAACCGCAATTGTAACAGGTCCCATACCTAAGAAACCGAAAGCAACCAAACCAAATGCGAATACGGATGAATACATCATAACTTCGCTTGGAATATGAGTGCTTGCAAAATAAGCCATAGCCATTAAGAAAATAATTACGGCACCAATCCAGAAACCGGAGAAATTACCAGCAACAATACCGGAGAGAATGGTTAAAGAAGAACCACCTTCTCTTGAAGCAGTAACAACTTCTTCAGTATGTTTAGCCTTAGGGCTTGTAAATACTTTTGTTGCTTCTGGAATTAAAGCAGCACCCAAAGTACCGCAAGAAATAATGATAGCAAGAACTAACCATAAATTTCCAAATCCCTCGATTTTAGAAAGCATTTCGTGGCTGACGCAGAAAGTCATAATTATGGATAATACGGAAGTAATCCAAACCAAATTGGTAAGAGGAGCTTCAAAATCCAAATCATCTTTATCTTTATACAAGATATTTGATATCACATTGTTGATGTAGTATGCAACAACAGATGTAATAATCATTAAAAATCTCATAACAAAAATCCAAGTTAATAAAGTTACTTGATTTTCAACATTGGTAACGGCTAACAGTATAAATGAAACGAGAGCAACACCTGTGACACCGTATGTTTCAAAACCGTCAGCAGTAGGTCCGATTGAATCACCGGCATTGTCACCTGTACAATCTGCGATAACTCCGGGGTTTCTCGGGTCATCTTCTTTAATTGTAAAGTGAATTTTCATAAGGTCTGAACCGATATCAGCAATCTTTGTGAAGATACCGCCTGCAACACGAAGTGCAGAAGCACCTAATGATTCACCGATTGCAAAACCGATAAAGCAAGCTCCAGCAATTTCACCGGGAATAAATAAAAGAATAACGAGCATCATAATAAGTTCAACGCTTACGAGTAATACTCCGATACTCATACCTGCTTTTAGAGGAATACCCATAATATTTAACGGATTACCCTTTAAAGAGGCAAAAGCAGTTCTTGCGTTAGCAAGAGTGTTCATTCTGATTCCAAACCACGCAACGGCATAGGAACCGAGAATACCGACAACTGACATTGCCAAAATGATTAAAACATTTTTAAGAGGCATAGCCTGTAAGTATCCAAAATAGAAAGCAATACAAAGGGCAATTAAGACCTCTAAAACTACTAAAAATTTACCTTGTTGAACAAGATAGGTTTTGCAAGTTTCAAAAATAACATTTCCGATTTCTGTCATACATTTGTGAGCATCAAGCTTTTTAACATCAGAAAAAGCTTTCCAACCCCAAAACAGACCCAAAACAGAAACAATAATACCTGCAACCAAGTAATAAAAATACTCGGAATGCACCTGCTTGATATTCGGAACAACCAAATCCGCTTCTCCGGCAAGTACAGCAGCTGCAGCAAACAACATGGCACAAAACGCCATACACGTTGTCTTAACAGCTGTTAAGATTTTGTTTGACATATTACGTTCTCCTTTGCTATAACACGTACACAAACATATAATTCTAATTGTTTTACAATTTTTATTCTAATAGGAAATTAGATTGAAATCAAGTAAAATAGTCCTATTAGTATAAATTTTTAATCTTTTTTATTTTTCAAATTATTTTTCG
>JBJEGL010000143.1:0-9615 GCA_051875035.1 Candidatus Gastranaerophilaceae bacterium
ATTTAAAAATAAGAAAAGTACTTTACCTATCTTTGTAAAGATAATTCTTAAATATTTTACGGTTTAAATTTAGGAAATAACCGCAATTTGCCTTCGTCAGTTCTCCATTTAAACCAGCCGGTTTTATATATTGTACCTTTATCTATGACCGTCACAAGCATCCAATTACCTCTAATCATTCTCATTTCAATATATTCGGGATAAGTAAACTTTTCTATAATTTGAGAATCCTCATTATCTTGAGAATAAAGTCTGAAATCTGTCTCGGGAACATCTCTCATTATCGCAAGACCGTTTTGTTTCCCGTAACGATAGAAGAAATCTTTCCAGGTGAAAAAGTTCTTTTCATTTTGAAGTTTAATCCATCCTGTAGTTTTTGCTTTTGTATCATAGAAAATCCGAATCCAATTTTCTTCCGGATATTCATATACTGTTACAAAATATTCTTTCTGTGCGGGAATACTTATAACATACGGTTCTGAAGGAGTTTCAGAGGTTCTTATTATTGCTGATTTGTTTTGTTTTGAAGGAAGATAAAAATGTCTGATTTTTTTTTGCATTTGCATCGGGTTTTTCAAAAACATAAAAATCATTTTCTACCTTATACAAACCTACACCATAATTTTTTATATGTCTTGATGATGTAGGTATTCTATCGGAAAATGCCGTACTTGCGGTTACAAAAAATACAATAAGAATTAATAAAAATTTTTTAAACATTTTTATCCTGCTATTGAAGGTGTTGAAGTTTTTTCTTTAATTTCTTTTTCTAATTTATCAACAAATTCTTCAATGCTCATTGTACCGACAGCACCTTTTCCTCTTACTCTGAGAGCTATTTGACTTGCTTCAATTTCTTTATCGCCGACAACTGCAACGTAAGGAATTTTTTTATCTTGTAAAGCTTCTCTGATTTTGTAATTCATACTTTCGGAACGGTCATCCAATTGAACTCTTATGCCTTTTTCAAACAATTTATCATAAATTTGTTTAGCATAATCGTTGTGACGTTCCGCAATAGGCACAATGCAAACTTGTGTCGGTGCAAGCCAGGTCGGGAAAGCACCGGCATAATGTTCTATCAAAATTCCATGGAATCTTTCCATAGAACCGAAAACAACACGGTGAAGCATTACGGGAGTTTTCATTTGACCGTCTTTATCCTGATATTTGATATCAAATCGTTCAGGTAAATTGAAATCCAATTGAATTGTTGCACATTGCCATGTTCTACCGATTGCATCTTTAAATTTAAAATCTATTTTAGGACCGTAAAAAGCTCCGTCACCTTCATTAATGTCATATTTCATGCCACGCTTGTCCATAGCTTCTTTCAAACCTGCCTCTGCAAGTTCCCAATTTTCAAGCTTACCGACATAACTTTCCGGTCTTGTTGAAAGTTCTACTTCAAATTCCATGTTAAATATTTTCATGGTATCCGATACAAAATCAATAATTGCATTAATTTCATCAACTAATTGTTCAGGAGTACAGAAAATATGAGCATCATCTTGAGTAAAGCCTTGTACACGTGTTAAACCCGATAAAGCTCCTGATTTTTCTTTTCTGTAAACTGTACCAAGTTCTGCCATTCTTAACGGCAATGAACGGTATGAATGTCTGTTTGATTGGTAAATCAAAATATGGAACGGACAATTCATCGGTTTTACAATATATTGATCGTCATCTTCTTTTTCTTTTTGGATGAAAAACATATTTTCTCTGTAATGGTCAATATGTCCCGAAATTTCCCATAATTTTGATTTTGCAATCTGCGGTGTATGAACAATTACATAACCTCTTTTTCTGTGTTCCGTTCTCCAATAGTTTTCAATTTCTTCACGAACAACTGCCAAATTAGGATGCCAAAGAACAAGACCGCCGCCGATTTCTTCTCTTACCGAAAATAAATCAAGCTGTGTACCAAGTTTTCTATGGTCACGTTTTTGAGCTTCTTCAAGCATATTAAGATATGCGGTTAAATCCTCCTTATTCCAGAAAGCGGTAGCATAAATACGTTGAAGCATTTTGTTTTTCTCATTACCACGCCAATATGCACCGGCAACCTTCATTAATTTTATTGCATTACCTTTTATATAAGTCGTATTAGGAACATGAGGACCTGCACAAAGGTCGTTAAATAAAATATTACCGTCTTTATCTTTTGTTAAATATAAAGTAGGATTGTCATTTCTGTGTTCTTCAAGAAGTTCCGCTTTATATATTTCTCCTTGAGCCTTAAATTCATCTATTTGCTTTTGAACATCGGGAATTTCATATCTTTCAAAAACTAAATTTTGTTTAACAATATTTTTTATTTCTTCTTCTATTTTACCCAAATCTTCTTCGGTAAAAGAGTGTTCGGTATCAAAATCATAATAAAAACCGCTATCGACAGCAGGCCCGATAGCAAGCTTCGTTCCCGGGAACAATTTTTGAACCGCTTGAGCCATAATATGTGAAGCAGAGTGCCTTAAAATATGTAAATTTTCCGAATTCTTTTCCATAATATAGATTCCTTTGAATAAAATATCTTTCTCAAACAGTTATAACACTCAAATAAATTTAATTCAACGGTTCGGTTTTTGATAACAAAAATATTATTCTCAAAATTTTTGGGGATTTATATAACATTTTGCACTAAATTGTATAAAGCTTTCGTTATTGATGCGAAAAAAATGACAAAAAATTTATTGTCATTCTGAGTGCGTAGCACGAAGGACCTTTTTTCATAGATTTTGACTTTTAAGAGATTCTTCGGGCAACAAGTTGCCGCTCCAATCGGAAGCTAAGAAATCAATATTAAAAAGTAGCCCTCAGAATGACGGATTATTTTTAATACACAGATTATTTCATCCTTAGTATGACGGCAATGTTTGTATGTAAAGTTGTATATAAATCCTATAAATTTTTTATATTAAAACAAAAAAGACCGCTTTGAAATGTCAAAACGATCTTTTTTCTTATACTGTTTTTAACGAACTATTTGCCGTTAACAACATCTTTGAACTTTTTACCAGCTGAGAATACAGGAGCTGTTTTTGCAGGAATTTCAATAGCGTTACCTGTTTGAGGGTTACGACCTGTTCTTGCTGCTCTTTTTCTTGCTTCAAAAGTACCAAAGCCTACTAAAGTAACTTTCTTTCCTTTTGCAACTGTTTTTTGAACAGTATCCATAAATGCGTTTATGATTTCAGCTGCTTCTTTTTGAGTAACTTTAGCTTTTTTTGCAACTTCTTGTACTAATTCTTCTTTGTTCATTGTACGCCCTTTCTTATATCTACGTTTGTTATTATAACCGAACTTTAACATAGTGCAAGTCCTTAACGATTGTTAACAAAAGAGTTTCTAAAGTTTATGACTTGCATAATTAATTATAGCTTGATTATTTGTTTCTCATCGTAGGAAACGCAATGACATCACGTATTGTAGGAGAATCTGTCAAGAGCATCACAACTCTGTCAATACCTATTCCCATACCGCCAGCAGGAGGCATACCGTATTCAAGAGCTGTAATAAAATCTTCATCAATATCCATTGATTCTTCATCACCTGCCGCTTTTGCTCTTGCTTGAGCTTCAAATCTTGAACGTTGATCAAGCGGGTCTGTTAATTCAGAAAATGCGTTACAAATTTCCCAACCGTTAATTCTTGTTTCAAATCTTTCCGTTAATCTCGGATTATCTCTGTGAACTTTTGCAAGCGGAGAAATATCTCTCGGGTAGTCCAAAATATGCGTCGGTTGTATTAAATGCGGCTCAACTTTTTCTTCAAAAATTCTTTCGAGAACCTTGCCCCAATTGTCGCAATCTTCTACATCAATGCCCATCTCATTCGCTTTTTGAACTGCTTCTTCATAGTTAACAACACTTGAAAAATCTTGTCCCGTAAATTCTGAAATAGCACCTATCATTGTCTTTCTGTCCCAAGGAGGAGTTAAGTCAATTTCTTTTCCGCAATAGGTAATTTTTGTTGTCCCCAAAACATCCATCGCAACAGAAGATATCATATTTTCGATTAAAGCCATCATTTCATTGTAATCTACGTATGCTTGATACATTTCAATCATAGTAAATTCGGGATTGTGTCTTGTATCTATACCTTCGTTTCTAAAGTTTCTGTTAAGTTCAAAGATTTTTTCCGATAATCCTCCGACCAAAAGTCTTTTCAAATGGAGTTCCGGAGCAATTCTTAAAGCCATATCCATATCAAGTGCATTATGGTGTGTCATAAACGGTTTTGCGTTTGCCCCCGATGCCTTCATGTGAAGCATTGGTGTTTCCACTTCCAAAAATCCTTGATTTACCAAATATTCTCTGATTTTTGTAATAATTTTACTTCTTATTTTAAAAGTTTGTCTTACTTTTTCGTTCATAATTAAGTCGATGTATCTTTGACGGTAACGTGTTTCAACATCTGTTAATCCATGAAATTTTTCGGGAAGTGCTCGCAAAGATTTTGTCAAAAGTTTTACTTCTTGAACCTTAAGGCTCAATTCACCTCTCGGAGTACGTCTTACTGTTCCACGGCAACCAATTATGTCACCAATATCGAGAAGTTTAAGTTCTTTAAATTTATCAACACCCAAATTCTCTTTGTGGCAGAAAAGCTGGATTTTTCCGCTGTCATCTTGCAAATCCATAAACATACCCGTATTTCTTATTGCCGTAACTCTGCCGGCTACTGCATACCAGTCTTCAGTTTCTGCTCCGGCTTCAAGATTTGCATATTTTTCTTGGAGCATTTTTGTATTTATATTTTTATCAAAAGAATATTTAAAAGGATTTATTCCTCTGTCTGCTATATCTGTAAGCTTTTGAATTCTTGTTTGGCGGACGTGATCCAAATTTTCTTTTTCTTCCATTGTTCCTCCATTTGTTTTTGCTTTTGATTTTACACCAAACATACTTTTTAAGATAATTATTTCTGGTAACCCCAATCAAATAAATCATATTTGCATAAAATAATGAGTATATTTCTTTGAAACAATATTTTTTTTGTGTAAAGTTATTTATGATGAAAAATATTTGAATGGGGTAAATATGCTTGATAAATTTAGTGAAAACGGAGTTATTATTCCTGAAAACATTATGAAAAAAGAGGCTGACATAGAATCAGTCGCCGAAGTCTGTGCAAGAATGACTCAAGATGAAATTCTCTGGGAAAAAGAATCCGATTTTCATTCCATATCTGTCTGCCAAAATCCCAACGGCAGATTTATGAGATACGGTATAAGCTTTCAAGCCGGTAAAATTCAATCGGATTTATATTCCGGAAATATCCCTTATCTTAATTATTTCTTGATTCCATACTTACTGCAACCAAATGCGGAAAATATTTTAGTTATTGGTTTCGGAACAGGAATGCTTGTAAATCAACTTGAAACACTTTATAAAAACTTAAAAAGCATTGATGCTGTTGACATTGAAGAAAATATTATGTATATTGCAACCGAATTTTTTAATTTTCATAAAAGTGACAAATTTAGCTTCTACCTTCAAGATGCACTTGTGTATTTACGTGAAAATCAAAAAAAATATGATTTAATTATTGTTGATGTTGCCGGTAACGAAGGAATTGACGAGAGATTTTTTGAGCAGGACTTTTTTATAAATATTAAAAAATCACTATCAAAAAACGGTATTTTTGCTTTCAATTCCTGTGCCAATACGGATTTTTGCGAAGATGAAAATGAATTTTTCGGATTTACTATAAATACATACAAAAAATATTTTAAAAATTTTGCTGTATTCGACGGTAAAACTTCAGATAAAGTGTATTACAAGGTTTTCTTTGATATAAATAAAAGAGTTCTTGACGTAACAAATGCTATATTCATAGCTTCTGACAAAACCTTAAGAGAAGATGATTTTAAGCTGCCGAATGAAAATAATCTGTCAGAAATCAAAAAAATACATTCCGATATAACTTCTTATATTAATGACCTGCACAATATATACTTTTAATTTAAATAAAATACAATTAACCCGAAAATCAGTAAAATATTTATCTTTAATATCAAAAAAGAGGATGTATAAATCCTCTTTTAAAAAATGAATTATTTTGTTACAACTTAATACAAAAATTGAACAAGAATAGTTCTCGTTCTCGGCTTGTTATCGAAATCAACCAAAACAATCTGTTGCCAGGTTCCTAAAAACAGAGTTCCATCAACAATAGGTATATTTTCTGATGTGCCAATCAAAGAAGAACGTAAATGAGCATATCCGTTGCCGTCTTGCCAGGTTTGATCGTGATAATACTCTTTATTAACCGGTGCAAATTTTTCAAGTGCTTCCGGTAAATCTCTGATTAACCCGGGTTCATATTCCATAGTTGTAATTGATGCCGTCGAACCGATTACATATATATGAACATTTGCATTTTGTATTGCATGTTTTTTGGTAAGCTCAACAATTTGTGATGTGATATCAACAATATCGGTAAAACCTTTAGTATTAACACTAAATCTGTCTGTAATAATTGCCATATTTTTTCCCTCGCACAACAATTCGTTTTTATTATCACATACAATAAAATTCTTGTAAATAATATTTTTTAATCAAATCCAAAATCTTTTTATTGCCAAAATTACAATAAAAGGTTAAAATATAATATGCATTGAAACAGGGTAATTTCAGTGTGACTTATAAGACCCAAGGAGAAACCAAATGTACGAAGACGAAAAACTCATCTGCGAAGACTGTGGTTGTGAATTTGTTTTTACAGCAGGAGAACAAGAATTTTATGCAGAAAAAGGACTTGTAAACAAGCCTAAAAGATGTCCGGAATGCCGTAAAAGCCGCCGCAACAGTCAAAGAGCAAAAAGAAAACTTTATGAAGTAACCTGCTCGGATTGCGGATGTCAAACGCAAGTACCCTTCAAGCCTATTGCAGGAAAAGAAGTTTATTGCAAAGAATGTTATGCTAAACATCACGAATAATTTATAACTTTTGATAACAAAAGGGACATTTCGGTGTCTCTTTTGTTTTTTTGCCGGAGATTTTATATGAAACCATTAAAAAAATTTTTTTCTTTATCTTTTTTTGCGGCAATTTGCTTTATTATTTTTAAAGTCTTTTGTTTTGCTTCAAAGTGGATATGCGTACATTCGGAAAGTCTTTTTTGTCCTTATACTATATGGGCAAGCAACGAATTGTCTATGAAAATAAGCAATAATTTTACTGAAATATTCTTTCACAGTGACCATTGCTGGTTTTTATATTCCTTTTTATTTTCTTTTATAGAAAGAAACATGCCCGCAATATTAAATATGCATCCTCAGGAAGCAATAATAACAAGTTCAAAACTAATTCTATTTCCTGTTTTTATGGTATTTCTCTTTGTAATGACTTTATCTCTGTTTAAATACTCAAAAAGTAAAAAATTGATATATTGGGGGTTAGGATTATTTTATAGCTGTTTGTTAATAATGAATTCTCTTGCAAGTAATGAGTTTTTGTGGGTCTTTTATTCCTCCTGCTGGTCAATAGCATATATTTTTCTTTCAATATTCGGTATAGCTCTTTATAATATTACGGAATATTATTATGTTTCGGAGAAAAAACCGCCAAAGTTTGCAATTGCAATAATTGCCGTTTTATTTTTATGCGTAGTTGTTTCACACGAATACTACAAATTTCTGTTCTTAACAATAATTCCTGCAGTATATTTCCTGCATCATTTTGTATTTAAAATAAAAATTACACCTAAAAAATTTTTAAAACATACTTTTATTTATGGAATTATTACTTTTATTAGCGTTTTAAATAATTTGACATACAGTTATATGGATTGGTTTCTACAACATATAAATAAAGACGAATCTATATTTTCAATATTATTTGATAAAAGCTTTATATTACACTATATACAAAGTTTTATGGATTTTTTGGTAATAAAAAATCTTTCATATATTTTGATAATTACAGTTGTAAGCGTATATATTTTTTATGCGGTTAAAGACAAAAAAAGGAATAAAAGATTTTTAATTTTTACATATTCCACATTATTTGCCGCATTTTTATTTTTCATAGCAGGAATAATTTCCTCTGAATCATATGACGGTTTTGTTAATTTTGTTCTTTCTCAGCATGAAGGTTTAAGAGCCTTGTTTACTTTTACTCTTCTTACAATCTTCTTATCCCAAACAGGATATTTAATAAAATATCACCCCTCGGGAGCACGAAAATACATTGCCGTTTTTGGATTTGCCGGTCTTTGCCTGCTTAATCAAAATAATTTTTATGTAAAAATGAAAGATGTACATTTTTTCCAAAAGCAAGTAAAAATAAACCTATACATAGCAGAAAAAATGTTTGTACTTAATAAAAAAATAAATAATAACAATATTTATTATTCATATAATAATTCAGGAATGTTTAATGACCATGGAATAATTTATATGGTACATACTTACAAATCAGATTATACCCCGCAAGAATATTCCGTACACCACGTATGTCTGCCGGAAGATAACCTCGACGTTTGTAAAGACAAAATGATTCAAACTGCTTTTGAAAAAACAGGTTATAAATTTACGGAAGAAGAATTGCAAAAATTGGATTTTTCTTCTCTATATAAATTAAACGAAAACGGCATTTGACACAAAATATCTTTGTTTTACAATAATAAATGTCAATAACAATGAGCGGTGGCATGTCGCTATTGTTATATAACCGCCGTAAGGGGTCGAAAAAATTTTTCAGACTTCCGAAACGGTACAAAAGGAAAGGAGAAAACTATGCCTAAACTTAAAACACACCGTTCAGGTGCAAAACGCTACAAAGTTACTGCTTCAGGTAAAATTCTCAGAAGAAAAGCAGGTATCGGTCACCTTCTTCAACACAAAGACGGTTCAAGAAAAAGAAAAATCTTCAAAATGTGTGAAATTTCAGGAACTCACTTTAAATTGATTTCCAAAGAACTTCCATATAAGAAGTATTCACGTTAATTGAGAAGAAAGGAACAGAACAATGAGAGTTAAACGCGGAAACGTATTAAGAAAAAGACATAAAAAAATCTTGAAACTTGCAAAAGGTTTTCAAGGTGCAAGAAGCAGAATCTTTAAAGTTGCTAACACTGCTGTTATGAAGGCTTTAAAGTACAAATACAGAGACAGACGTAATCTTAAGAGAAATATGAGAAGACTCTGGATTGTAAGAATCAATGCTGCTGCAAGACAATATGGCATGAGCTATTCTAAATTTATGAATGCTCTTAAAAAATCAAATGTTGCAGTTAACAGAAAAATGTTAGCCGATATGGCTGTAAATCAACCGGAAGCATTCTCTGTTATTGTTGAAACAGCAAAAGCAAATGCGTAAAATTTTTATATAGTACACAAATAAATATTTAAAGCCGAGAAATCATTCTCGGTCTTTTTTTATATTAAATTTTATATTTGCATAAAAAAGGACAGCCTTTTGACTATCCTGTGGTTACTTTTTTATTTTTACATCATAATATTTAATTTTTTTCCGAGTCTTTTTTGAAGTTCCTCAGGATTCATAGGACTTACAGGATTCATTTGTTCGTTTGGTTGAATTCCTTGTGAACCTGTTAAAGCTTTATGAGTTTCGTCAAACTTGTTCATCATTTCAAAAATGTTATTT
>JBJEGL010000144.1:0-9589 GCA_051875035.1 Candidatus Gastranaerophilaceae bacterium
TCTTTTGTATTTATTTTAAAATTTTGCCATAAAAAATCTAACTCATCCTGTTTAGAAGATGTTTTTTGGGATGCTTCATTTTTTACACTTTCTTCTGAATTTTCTTCATTTTGAGCCTTTAATTCAGCTAAAAGTGCCATATTTTCACCGGATAACACTGATCTGTTAAGCGTAGAATTTTTCATAATTTTCCTCTTGACTGTATATACATGTTCTACCCAATTTTTCGGAATGTCAAGGCTTTTAACTTCTTTTTTGTCAAATTAATTACATAATCGGATAAAAGTCAAATGTTTAAAGGGTTTTATTTTTTGATTTTTGTAACAAACTTAAATATCTTCGTCGGGAATATCCGCTACATCATAGTTATCTATGTCAATATAATCTATTTCTTTAAATAATTCAGGGTCTTTCGGTTTTTTTTCTTCTTCGATTTCTTCTTTAAATTCTTCCTGATATTTTTCCGTAAACAATTCAAAACTGTTATTTATTTCTTTTTGTTCGGAAATAAGTTGTTCATCAATCGGTAAGCTTGATTCTTCTTGTTCGTCATTATCTTCTTCCAAAATATTTCTTATTTTAGGTGTTTGAATAATTTCTTCTTCCGAAAAATCATCAATTTCACTTGCTAAAACCCCTTGATTAGAGTCTTCATCAACTAAATCAATTTGTTCTACATCTATTCTTCCATTATATTCTTCGTTTTCATTATTTTCAAAGTCTTTTTCGGTTTCGGAAATTTCTGAATTTTCTTCTTCTTCAATTAATTCATTTGCTTCAATTTGGTCTGTTTGTTCAAGTATTTCCGGTTCATTTTTAACTTCTTCATCTTCTTGAATTTCTTGAATATTTTCTTCTATAATCATATTTTGAATATTATTTTGTGCTTCTTCGGGTATTTCCTGTTCAACTTGTGAAATAGGATTTTCTTCATTTTTAAAATATGACTTTACATCTATAAACCCGGTATCGGAAATAATATCAGGTATAACTGCATTATTTGGATTTTCTAAAATATCTTCTTTTTGAACTTCAATATTTTCAATTTCTTCAACATCTTCTGTTTTTTCAATTGGATTATTTGTATAATTAGAAAAAACAGGTATAATACCATTTTCAACAGGTTGTTCTATTAGTTCTTCTTTTTGTATTTCCGTTTTTTCAAATTGAATATCTTTTTCAAGATTAGGATTTAAAATATTAATATCTTCATTAACTGTATTTTCGTGCAGCGTAGGTTTTTCAACATTATTTTCCTGTTGTTCTGTTTGATTTAATCTTTCGGTTTTAAATTGCCTGATTTTTTCTTTTAATTTACCTAACTTTGTTTTTCTGCTTTCCAAATTTTGATTTGTAATATTTTGTATTTCAGAAGAATCATTTTCTATATCTTTTATAAATATTTCTTTTTTACTTTGTAAATATTGAGAGGGAATAAATTGTTCAAACATTTTATTATCGGAATAGTGATGTTTATATAATTCCTGCATATATTCAGTACATAAATATTTTGAATTATTGCCTGCGGAAACATGTGCTTTTGAATATTCATTCCAAACAAAAATATCTTTTAATGAAATTTCTCCAAGTTTATTTTTAGAAGTTTCACTTACTTTTAAAATTTGTGCATTTCCGTTTAAATCATTTTCAACATTTACAATAATATCCATTGAAGATGTTGTCATAAAATCAGCATTTTCTTCAAATAAATTGGTATTTGAAAGCAAAATGATATTTCTTATTGCAGAAAGCATATCAATATCTTTTTTAACGGAAAAAGATACAACAAATCCGCAAAATCCCGAAATTATAAGTTTAAATATATCCGTAAATTCTTCATTTTCGACATCGGTGCAAAAAATATTATCATAATCAAAAAATATTTCGGATTTTAAAATTTGTTTAGAAAATCTTCCTACACAAGGTTTATCAATATTAATTTTTTTATTTAAATCACAAACTATTATTTTTTTATCCGGAGTTACTAAATCGGCAATAGCATTCATTATTGAGGATTTATCAACCGAAGCATCACCTGCAATAAAAATATTTGCTCTTTTAGCAAGACAATTTGTAAAATAAGAAACCATTTCATTGCTTATTAATTTATTCGATAGAATGTTTTCCGATTTTTTATTTTTTCGTCTTGAAAAGAAAAGTATAGGTTCATTAACAGTAAGAGGAGGTAAATAAATGTTTACAATGATATTCTGTATATTTATGATTACATGAGGATTTTCGGAACTATTACCGCTTATTTCAAGTAATTTTGAGACTTCTTCATAGTAATCTTCATAAGAATTAAAACCAATAGCAAGTTTAGAAGATTTTCCGTCTTTTTCTCCCGTAATTTTGTTGTATGAATATACCGTCATCGAACTTAATTCGGTATGTTCTTGAAAAATTTTCAATAAATCGGTTCTTACATTATCCGAAAAACCAAAACTTTTTGCTTCTCTATTTTTTTGTAATCTGCTTTTTATTGACATAATTTTTTAATAACTGCTTCCGTAAGTTCAACGTATGCATAATAAATATCGGTATCAGGATAACATTCCCCGATAGTTAATCCTCTATTAACAGAGTCTGTAACCGTATTCCAATCATTAGGTATTTTTGCAAAAATTTCTTTTTGAAGGACATTTTCAATATCCGAAGGTTCACAAGCATCTTCATCCGAATATCTGTTTAAAATAAGTTCAACTTTATTTTGTTTTCCTATTCTTTCAAAAAAGTCCAAACAGCGTTTGCAATTATTAAGAACGGGAAGATTTGCTTCAGAAATAAGCAAAATTAAATCAGAAATATCAAAAACATTTTTTGTTTTTCCCGTAATTGCGGAAGAACTATCTACAATTATATATTTGAATTCTTTTCTTAAAGAATTGAATAACTTTAATACAGCTTCCTTTGTAATATTGTCGTTATATTCTCTAAAAGGTGAATCTGCAATTACATAAATATTTGAATCCGCATATACGGATACTATATCTGAAAGTTTCGTATTATCATCAATTTTATCAATAATAAAATTCATATCGTATGGAGGGTTCATATCCAAAAATGTTGTTACATCACCCAAAAACATATTCATATCAACAATGGCAATCTTATCAGAAGGATTTATCGTGCCGAGTCTGCTTGCCAAATTAATTGCTATTGTCGTTTTTCCTAAACCGCCTTTATTTGAAAAAACGGAAATTACTTTTCCATGACCGGAAAAATCTTGTTCTGAAGTCATTTTTTCTACAATCTCCGTAACAACATCAATAAAATATTTTTTTGCAACAGGTTTATCAATAAAATCTTTTTTGCTCGATCTTAAAAATCTTACAATATAATCTGTTTTTAATCCGTAAGATGTAATCAAAAACTTACAATTAGGATGTTCTTTTTCTATATTTTCAATTGCGATTATTGATTCTTCTTCTTTGTCGGAAACATCGCAAATAAATAAATTAAGAGCATTATCGTCAATCAGTTTTTCAGCTTCCGTTAAGTTTTCAGCTTTTTCAATCAACATATCATAACCGGTTTCTTTAAGATAAGCCGTTATGATTTCCAGTGAATTTTCATCTTTTTCAATTATTATAGTTTTTAAATTCTTTTTCATAGAATTTATTTTACTATATTTAAGCTTTTTTGTTAAGATATATAAGAAAATAGGATGAAAAAATGAAAATAAAAATTATAGGAGCCGGTCTTGCAGGCTCGGAAGCAGCCCTACAAGCAGCAAATGCAGGAATTAAAGTTGATTTGTATGAAATGCGTCCAAATACAACCACAGGTGCTCACAAAACCGAAAAAGCAGCGGAACTTGTATGTTCAAACAGTCTTGGCTCTTATGATGAAACTGTTGCAAGCGGTCTTTTAAAAGCTGAATTAAAAATGCTTAATTCTTATTTAATGAAAACGGCTTTTGAATGTAAAGTCCCTGCAGGTGCAGCTCTTGCGGTTGACAGAGAAGGTTTTTCTCAAAAAATACAAAACTTATTGGAAAATCATCCGAATATTAATTTTATAAGAGAAAAAATTGATAAAATTCCCGAAGATGAAATAGTAATAGTAGCTTCAGGTCCTCTTACATCTGTTGAATTGGCTGAAAATATTTTAGATTTCACGGGAGAAAATCAACTTAAATTTTTTGATGCTATAGCTCCGATTGTTGAAAAATCGACAATTAATTTTGATATAGCTTTTTATCAAAATCGTTACAATAAAGGTACTGATGATTATATAAATTGTCCGATGAATAAAGAACAGTATGAAAAATTTTACGATATATTAATTAACGCTCCAAAAATAGAACTTAAAAATTTTGAAAAGAAATTTTTTGAATCCTGTCTTCCTGTTGAAGTTCTTGCTTCAAGGGGAAAAGATACTTTAAGATTCGGTCCTATGAAGCCTGTCGGATTAGTTGATAAAAGAACAAATACAGAAAATTACGCCGTTGTACAACTCAGACAGGACGATAAAGCAGGAGACTTATACAATTTAGTGGGATTTCAAACAAATCTCAAATGGGGTGCTCAAAAAGAACTTATTAATTCAATTCCAGGTCTTGAAAATGCGAATATTGTCAGATACGGAGTTATGCACGCAAATACTTTTATCAATTCTCCAAAAATTTTAAATCCCACAATGAATATGAGAAAATATCCTAATATATTCTTTGCAGGTCAATTAACGGGAACCGAAGGTTATACGGAAGCCATAGCAACAGGTCTGCTTGCAGGAATTAATGCGGTTAGATTTACAAAAGGCGAAAAACTTTTAGAACTTCCCGAAACAACTATGTTAGGTGCATTGACCCATTATATAAGTTTTGAAGGACAAGAACATTTTCAGCCTGTAAATTCTAACTGGGGAATTATAGATAAAACAGGTATAGACAGAAAAATTTTGAAAAATAAAAAATTAAAAACAGAATTTATGTCACAACGTGCATTAAATGTTATCAGTGAATATTTAAAAGAAAATTAATTAGAGATTATCGGAATAAAAAACTATAATTAAAAAAATGCAAAACAAAGCAATAATTAATCTTCATCTAAAGAATAATCTAAATCTAATTTAGAAAATAATTCTTCTACTTTTATATTTAACATTGCAGCAACTTTAACAAGAGTTGTGAATTTTAAATCCACTTTTGCATTTTCTATTCTACTCCAAGTTGCACCTGTTATTCCTCCTCTTTCAAAAACAAAACGATTTAATGATTTTGAGCGTTCTTCTCGTAGGCTTTTAATCTTTTTTGCTAATATTTCTAAATTCTTTTTACCTTTGTGTTGCATACACGTAATATTAATTTTATAATTTGTTTAATTCATTACACATGTGTAATACTAAATAAATAAATTTTTATTTTATGAAAAAAACAGCAGTTATTTTATTTGTATTTTTTAATATTTTCATAAACTCTGCTTATGGAAAAAACTTAAACTATATAATAAAGCCAAATATATTAAATGTTTTTGACGGTGATACTATTTTGATAGAAACAAAAGCAGAATTGTTTCTTTTATTTTTTGAAGTATAAGTTTTATTCTTCGGCAGAATAATCGAAAAAAATGGATACAAAACTATTAATTCTTAAGTTAGTAGTAAGTAAAAAACGAGTCTGAAAAAATCAGTACTCGTTTTTCTTTTTTCTATTTTTATAAAATTTATTTTTTAATTTCTGATTACTTATCATTAAGTGCTGCAACACCGGGAAGAACTTTTCCTTCGATAAATTCCAAAGAAGCTCCGCCGCCTGTTGAAACGTGAGTAAAATCTTCAGCATTACAGAATTTTTTAGCCGCAGAAACTGAATCACCGCCGCCAATTACTGACGTTGCACCATTTTTTGTTGCTTCAACAATTGCCTTCAAAATTGCTTTTGTACCTTCTGAAAATGCAGGTGTTTCAAATGCTCCTACAGGACCATTCATCAATATAGTTTTTGAAGATTTAACAACTTCTTCAAATGCTTTTTGTGATTCAGGACCTGCATCAACGCCTTCAAATCCGTCAGGAATATTTTTAATATCAACAACTTTGTTTTCGCCATTGCCTGAAAAATCATTTGTAACTAATACATCTGTTGCCATTACAAGCTTAACGCCCTTTTCAGCAGCTTTCTTTTCAATAGCTTTTGCAACCTCAAGTTGATCGTCTTCACAAATTGAATTACCTATTTTACCGCCGTTTGCTTTTACAAATGTATAAGCCATACCGCCGCCTATAATAAGGTTATCAACTTTATCTATCAAGTTTTCCAAAACTCCGATTTTTGATGAAACTTTTGCACCGCCGACTACTGCTGTAAACGGTCTTTCAGGATTATCCAATGCTTGTGATAAACATCTGATTTCTTTTTCCATTAACAAACCTGATACTGCAGGTGATAAAAGTTTTGCAACTTTTGCTGTTGAAGTATGATTTCTGTGAGCTGCTCCAAATGCATCATTTACATAAAAATCACCAAGTTTTGCTAATTCTTCCGCAAATGTCATATCATCATCTTTTGCTTCTTCTGCTTTGTAGTAACGAATGTTTTGAAGCAATGCTACCTGTCCGTCTTTTAAATCTGCTAATTCTTTATCAGCCCCTTCGCCAACAGGTGATTTTACAAATTTAACTTCTTCACCCAAAATTTTTGACATATATTTTGCAACAGGTTCTAATGATAAATCTTCTAAAGTTTGACCTTCTTTTAATTTTTGAGGTCTGCCAAGGTGTGCCATTAAAATAATTTTTGCACCTTTTTCCTGTAAAAATTTTACTGTCGGTAATATAGCTTGAATTCTTGTATCATCAGTTACATTTTTTTCCTTATCCAAAGGAACATTTATATCAACTCTGACTAACGCTCTTTTACCTTTTACGTCGCCTAAATCTTTTACTGATTTTTTCATTTTTTTTCTCCTTTATACCACCTTTGCCCCTTGTTCTTCGGGGTCAAATGTCATTATTTGATATTTTATATCCAAATCATACCATATTTTATGTACAATTCTTTTTACATTATCTATATTATCACCTTCGGTTATTACCGCAAGTGTCGGACCTGCTCCGCTCAATACACAGCCCAAAACATTTTTTTCTTCTCTAAGCTTTTTAATTATATCAACCATTCCCGGTATCAACTTTTCTCTGTACGGTTGATGTATTTTATCTTTTAATGCACTTCTCATTATATCAGCATTATGATTTGCTATCGCTGTTATAAGCTGAGATGATTTTTGAATATTGTATACTGCATCTTTAAAATTAACTTTTTCCGGAAGTACAGACCTTGCAAGTTCGGTTAAAAGCTTATAATCCGGTATACAAACACTTATTTTCCAATCTTTACACCAGTCCATTTTTTCATACAAAACATGCCCGTCATCTTCTATTGAAGCAACCACAAATCCACCTGTAAAAGCAGGTGTAGTATTATCCGGATGACCTTCTATCGAAGCTGCTATATCTATTAAATCTTGCTTAGTTAAAGGATTTCCATTCAATTCATTAGCTGCAATTAATGCACCTGAAATAACTGAAGCACTGCTTCCAAGCCCTCTTGCAATAGGAATATGAGTTTCAACTCTGACTTCATAACCTGTAAGCTCAGTGTTTATTTTTTCATGAAACTTTTTAAATGATTGGAAAATTATATTTTTTTCATCAACATCAAAAGTTCTGACATCTCCACTTTCATCAATAATAACTATTATTTTACCGTTATCAGTTTTTTTCACGTTTATATAATTATAAAGAGGAAAAGCTATTCCGGCACAATCAAAACAAGGTCCTAAATTTGCACTTGAAGCAGGGGATTTAACTTTAACTTCCATAAATTATTATTCCTACTAAATTTTTAACGGCATTACAAGACAGATATAATCATCGCCGCTGTCAGGTCTGAATACAGTTGCTGACTGACTTCCGTTTATACCTATTGTTGCATATTCACTGTCTATTATTCTTGTAAAATCGGAAATAAATTTGTAATTGAATGCTATTTTAAATTCATCACCCTGATAATCAGACTCAATTACATCTTCTGATGTACCTGTATCCGGTGTTTCCGATTTCAAATACATTTTACCGTTTTGAAAAATAAATTTAATAACATTTGTTCTTTCATTAATCATACAAGCTACTCTGTCAATAGCATTGTTTAATTCGTCTTTTTTAACTTTTACAGTTGTTGCGGTTGTTTTAGGTATTAATTGCTGATATTGAGGATATTCACCTTCTAAAAGTTTTGAAATTAAAATACAACTGTTTGTTTTAAATACAATCTTTGAACCCGAAACAATAAGAGAAACTTTTTCTTCATTAATTATTGACGAAACTCTTAAAAATTCGTTCAACGTTTTTGACGGAATAACAATTTTAGCATCTTTGCCATTGTCATTTTGAATTTTTTCGGAAATTCTTGTAAGTCTATTACCGTCAGTTGCTGCCATTTCAAGAGTATCTTCATTAACCTTGCAGAAAACACCGCTTATAATGTTTCTGTTTTCGTAAGTAGCTGCCGCATAAACAGTATATTTTATAGATTTTATAAAAGGATTTGTATCAATTGTTATGGCTTCATTATCAGAAATTTCATTTTCATTTTGGACAATTTTAGGAAATTCTTCAGCAGAAATACCAATTACGTCAAATTTTGAATTTCCGCATTTGATTGTTACAACATTGTTATCGGGATTTAGTGCAAATTCAATCGGTTTATCAGGCAATTTAGAAACAATTTCAAATATTTTCTTTGCGGGAAGAGTAATTTTTCCTTCTTCTTTAACTGCTGCCGTTGTTTTTGTTATTATTGATATATCCAAATCCGTAGCACTTAATTTTAAAGTATTTTGTTCCGTTTCAAACAAAATATTTGCCAATACCGGCTGTATGCCTCTTTGCACTGTAATTTTTTCTACTATTCTTAATTTATTAAGAAGCGATTCTTTGTCGGTTGTAAAAATCATTAATTTTCCCTTTGTTCCTTATAAGATACTTTTTAACATTTATTTTTTATATATTATTTACTATTATTATATATATAAAATAATTAATAACAATAATAATATTGAGAAAACTTGCAGAAAACTTCTGAAAGACAATAGAATTAGCCTAATCGGATATGTTCAAAACTTTTAGAAAAGTGTTCAAAATTAGGCAGTTTTGAACATTAATAGAATTAATAAAATTATTATAAAAATAATCTGCAATTTTTTTTGAATATTAAACATCTTTTAAAAAGTTTTCTACATAGTTTTCTACATTTTTTCAGGCAAAATTTTGTATTATATCAAAAACATGAGGCATGGAAACATGCTTTATTATTGTATCTTAAGTAATGTTAAAAATATAAGTTTAAAAAAGTGAAAATAATATTGAACAAGTTATGTTCAAAACTTTTTTAAATAAGTTATATGGTCTTTGGAATTTTGGAATGTTATTTTATTGTCTGCAAATACTTTGTTAGTATATATGTTAATAAGAAAAAATATAAATAAAATTTTTATCATAATATTGCCTATTGGTCTTATATTTATTTAAAAAAGATTCTTCGGTCACTTCTTCCTCTTGCAAAAAACATTCACCGGACGTTTTTTGC
>JBJEGL010000145.1:0-2561 GCA_051875035.1 Candidatus Gastranaerophilaceae bacterium
TGCAACATCCGAAGAAATTCTTGAGGGTATTGAACTTGTTGAAAAAATTCTTGAGTTAATTTTCATTTTGTCTCGCTTTCTTCAATTTGTATGTTCATGTTAAAAGATGATTTTTAACATTTTTACTATTACTATTCATATAAATATTATAATATAATTTGATTATGGACAAGGATTTTTACAATGTAATTTCTATAATGTCAGGTACTTCTATGGATGGTGCCGATGCTTGTTTGATAAAAATTTCGGAAAATTATGAATATGAGATTATAAATTCTCATACAATTCCGTATTCTAATGAATTAAAAAATGCACTTATGAAAGCTGCCTTTGATGATGCTTCTACTTCCGATATTTGTTCATTAAATTTCATCGTTGGCGAACATTTTTCTAAATGTGCTTTGGAACTTATTCAAAAAATGGGACTTGAAAATTCTGATATTGATTTTATATCTTCTCACGGGCAGACAGTTTTTCATATTCCGAAAAAGATTTCTCTTGGCGGATATGATTCGGCAAGTACTTTGCAAATAGGCGATATATCAGTTATTTCCGAAAGAACCGGAATATTAACAATAGGAGATTTTCGCCCGAAAGATATGGCAGCAGGCGGTCAGGGGGCTCCGCTTGTCCCTTTTGCCGATGAAAAAATATTTGGCAGAAATATAAACAGAGCAGTCCAAAATATAGGCGGCATTTCAAATGTAACAGTTTTGTCCTCAGATTTAAAAACATTTGCTTTTGATAATTCCGTAGGAAATATGTTAATAGATTATTTTGCAAATAAATTTTTTGATACGGAATACGACAAAGACGGTAATTATGCTCGTAAGGGCAGAATTGATAAAAAATGGCTTTCAGAATTGCTGCAGGATGAATATCTCAACATTGCTCCTCCAAAGTCAACCGGAAGAGAACACTTTAATAAAGAATATGCCGAAAAAATTCTTAAAACAGCTCCGGAAAATAAATACGATATTCTGCGTACGGTTACAGAATTTACCGCTAAATCTATTTTTGAGTCATATGAAAAATTTATTTTTTCTAAAGTTAAAATTGAAGAAGTTATAATCGGTGGCGGAGGAGCCTATAATCCTGTTTTAATGTCGGCTTTGCAAAAATATTTTGGTGATATTCCGGTTAAAACTCACGAAGATTTCGGAATAAAAAGTAAATTAAAAGAATGTTTAGCATTTGCTATTTTAGGACTTGCTGCTTTTTTGAAAAGACCCAATAATCTTCCTGAATGCACAGGTGCTTCTCATTCTGTTGTTATGGGAAAATTTTCTTATCCGGATTAATAAGTGTATTTGTTACTCTTTTTGTTAACGAATGTAAAAATTTTAATGACATGCTTTAATTCGGTAACAAAAAAAAAGATTTAAATGCCTTTAAATAACGGAAATGCAGACTTTAATAACATTTTTACAAATGTAAAATAGTCTGAAAACTTGGTGATATCTGGCTTTTAAGAGGTTTGCCAAGAATTAGCATTTCCGATATGTGATAAAATAAATAAGCAAACAAATAATAAAAGGACAACTCAAATGAATTTTAATTCAACTTTTTCAACACCGTCATTTAAGGGCAGAAGAGAAGATTTAAACAACATAAAAACTCTTTCCGAAAATAAGATGCCCATATTACCGAATAAACGAACGCTGATTTTATCAGCCATAGATAACGTTGGTAAGACAGGTGATAAAAAAGATATAGAAATGTTAATGGGTACTGTTGAAACAATGAAATACGGTATTCAAAACAATTCGGAATTTGCAAAGGCATTAGGCGGAGCAAACGGAGAAAAAGAAAATACTGACTGGGATGGAATTTTGCAATCCACAATAAGAAATGCAATAGATTCGTCATCAATAGAAGATAAATCTGACTTAGAAGCACGTTTTCAAAAAATATTCGGAGAAGAAAAACCTATAACGGAAGAAGAAAAAACGATGCTTAATTTGAGGCAGGATATATTAGCTTCTGATGAAATGAAAAATGTTCTTAATAATTCCGAAAAGACTTTGGAAGCAGCGAGAGTAACGCAAAATCTTGATTATTTTATCGCTTCTTCCGAAATTAACAATGAAGATAAAATTAAATGTTTGGGAATGATGAAACACTTTTTAAGTGATGATTATGAGATACATCCTCAGCTTAAAAATTATAAAGTTCAAGCTTTTTCCGAAATGGTAAATGACTTGATTGTAAAAAGACCTGATGAAGATGCATATACAATAAAAGATGTTAATCAAAAACAAACCGGTATGTGTGCTGCGATTTCTATTGCGAGAAAAACAATTGCATACGAAGATAAAGTTCGTGCAATGGAAATTATGATGGCAGAACTTGATAATAAACCGACAATGGAGGTTTATGACAGAACCGCAATCGGAACAGGTAAAAAGGTTCAAATAGAAAAAGCTCATGTTGATTTTGCTGACGGAATCAAAAAAGGGTATAGAATTATTGATTGCGGAACTCACCAATGGATGAATGCGGCAAATGTTGTAGGTGACGGTTCTGTTTCAATTGCTCATTATCAAGCATTTGATCCTGAT
>JBJEGL010000146.1:0-2560 GCA_051875035.1 Candidatus Gastranaerophilaceae bacterium
CCTTCAGCAGCAAAATCGAAAACAATAATCGGAATATTATTTTCTTTACATAAAGCACAAGATGCAGTATCCATAACTTTTAATCCACGAATAATGATATCATCATAAGAAATCGTGTCATACTTTTTAGCATCGGGATTAACTCTCGGATCAGCGGTATAAACTCCGTCCACACCGTTTTTAGCCATAAGCATGACATTTGCACCTATTTCAGATGCTCTTAAAGCAGCCGCAGTATCTGTTGTAAAAAAGGGATTTCCTGTACCTGCAGCAAAAATAACAACTCTGCCTTTTTCAAGATGTCTTATTGCTTTAAATCTTACATAAGGTTCCGCAACTTTGTTTATGTCAATGGCAGTCTGAACTCTGCAAGAAACATCAAGTTTTCTTAAAGCACATTGCAGAGCAATAGCATTCATGACTGTAGCGAGCATTCCGACATAGTCTCCTGAAGCTCTGTCCATACCCAATTTCGTACTGTTTTTCATGCCACGAAAAATATTTCCGCCACCAACTACAACAGCAATTTGACAACCTGCCTCATGAGCAATTTTGATTTCTTTTGCAATCATTTCAACAGGTTCCTGGTCAATACCAAAAGCCTGTTTGCCCATAAGTGCCTCTCCGCTTACTTTAAGCAAAATTCTTTTATATTTTAGTTCACCCACAAAAAATCCTCTTTTTAAATATTAAATTACAATTATTATACTAAAAATAATATTTAATTAAAAGAGGCTCTAAAACTTTTTTTCTTATTCAAACAACTATTGTTACAAAAAATAAAAGCGGTATAAATACCGCTTTATTATCTATACTTCTACATATTCTTTTAATCGTTTGCTTCTGTTTGGATGCCTTAACTTTCTCAAAGCTTTTGCTTCAATTTGTCTGATACGTTCACGGGTGACACCAAATAGTTGTCCAACCTCTTCAAGAGTTCTTTGACGACCGTCATCCATACCGAAACGCAATCTTAATACATCACGTTCTCTCGGAGATAAACCTGATAAAACTTCCGCTAAATCTTCTCTTAAAAGTTCTTGGGCAACAGTCTTTGCAGGTGCATCAGCATCTTTATCTTCAATGAAATCACCAAGTCTTGAATCTTCTTCTTTTCCGATAGGTGCCTCAAAAGATATAGGTTCTTGTGCAACTTTAATGATTTCACGAAGCTTACCAATAGAAATATTCATTTCTTGAGCAAGTTCATCTTCCGTTGGCTTTCTTGAAAGCTCTTGTGCTAACTTACGAGTAACTTTCTTAAGTTTGTTAATAGTTTCAACCATGTGAACGGGAATACGAATTGTTCTTGCCTGATCAGCAATAGCTCTTGTAATAGCCTGACGAATCCACCATGTTGCATATGTTGAAAATTTATATCCACGTTCGTGATCAAACTTTTCTGCGGCACGAATTAAACCAAGATTTCCTTCTTGAATCAAATCAAGAAATAACATGCCTCTGCCGACATATTTTTTCGCAATGCTGACAACCAAACGCAAGTTAGCTTGCACAAGTTTTCTTTTTGCTATTGCTCCGGCATTTCCGCCTTCTATTATTTTACGAGCCAAATCAATTTCTTGATCAGCCGTTAAAAGTTTTATTCTCCCGATTTCTCTAAGATACATTCTTACAGGATCATCAACGGAGACACCTTTTGTCATCATTACATCATCAACGGGAACTTCTACTTCTTCTGACATTGAATCTGATGAAAATAAATCTTCATGTTCCATTGTGTCTATAATTTTTGCACGATCACCGCTCATCATCACGTCTGAAATATCTGCTCCGCCTAAAACGGGATTACTTAAAACATTATCCGATACGGTATCTTCAGCTAATTCATCTTCAAAGCTTTCTTCAGCAGATGAAACTTCCGATATTCTTTTTCTTGTCATTGATTAATTTCTCCAGTTTTCACTTTTTAGTTTTTCATTGACCGTTATTTGATATTGAACTATTGCAGATTCGTTGTTATCAATGTTTTTAGACTTTTGTCTGAGTTTTTTTATTTCTTCCTTACGTCTGTATAGCTCAATCTTATTAGTTGTTTCAAATATTGCTACCTGCACTTCTCTGTCTGTTAAGTTTTCGTAGCATTTTGATAAGTATATTAAATCCGTAATTATATTCTTTATTTCATTATTACTATCAAACTCATTTAACAAATTTTGGGCTAATTCCTCAGCATTATTACTCTTAAATGCTAATTTGTCAATTGTTTGAACTAAAACATTCAAATTTTCATCTTCAATTTTTTGGGCTTTAATTGTTCTTATCAACTCTGAGAGATTGTCATCACTCACATTAGTAAAAACAAGAGAACATAAATTTTTTTGCATTTTTTCTATGAAATTTGAAGATTTTGTTACAATTTGACTTTTAGGTTCAAAAACAGAGCCGTTATCATTTTCGTTTCTGCGTTGAAAAGCCTTTATTTCCCTAAGTAACAAGCCTTCATCAATCTGAAGTCTTGTTGCAACTTTCTTTATATATTCATTTTGAACTATATTATTACCTATTTCCTCAATTAAAGGAATGATTTTTGATGTAATAT
>JBJEGL010000147.1:0-9525 GCA_051875035.1 Candidatus Gastranaerophilaceae bacterium
AAATGTTCAGGTACGATAATATTTATTAGAAAAAATGAAAAAATTTCATTCTTTTGCTGGAAATTTTTTTTAAATCTTTTTTAATTTTTTCGTTGTTATATTAGTATGAAATTATTTAAAATATTTTGTTTATTATTTTTATTTTTTCAAATTTGGTTCACATCGTTTGATTATTTTACTTATTTAAACTCTCTCACAAAGCCGATTATTCAAAATATTGCATCATCTGCAAGCCAGTTTATTCTGTTTATTACATTACGAAATCTAACAAGACAAAATAATAGTATATTCTTATGCATTAAAAAAACTCACCTGTTAGGTGGGTTTTGGCTGGGGCGGAAGGATTCGAACCTCCGAGATGTCTGGACCAAAACCAGATGCCTTACCACTTGGCGACGCCCCAATATTTTTCTGTATATATTAATATTATTTTGTACATAGTAAATTGTCAATATCTTATTTTTAAGACTTACATAACTTTTCATCTGATAAATCTACTTTTTAGTAAACTTGTGTTAATGCTGACAGTTATGGATCATTTTATTACTCTGATATTTTGAGTAACAACTCTTTCAGATGATTTCATCTGTATGATAAAGAGATTTTTTATGATAACAAAATTTATTTTTAACAAATGGTAAAAACTAAAATAGGCGAGAAATGTGAAAGGTTTTTATATTAACCTTTTGTCTTTTACTTCTATTTTTTTGAATTAATAGAGCAATATTTATATGATTTGAAAATATTGATGATGAAGTGAATTATTGTAATAAAATATAACAAAAGACGTTAAAATGATTATTTATTTGCTAAAAAATCTTGAACTATTTTTTGAGCGATTATTGAATTACCCCTATCATTCAAATGAACACCGTCCAGAGTAAGAATATTTTTTTCGCCTGTTTTATGTTTTTTTAGTTCATCTTTCATTACACTGTTCAAATCGATATATAAAATTGAACGTTCATTTGCCAAATGTTTCAAAAATTCATTATATTTATCAATTTCTTTATTTGTTGTTGAATTAATATCTTCCGAAATTATGGTAAGATTCATCAATACAACACGAACTCCAGATGTTTGAGCTTTATCCATAATTTGTTTAATATTATTTTGATATTCTTCAAAAGTGCCTTTATTAAGCCAAATATCATTTAATCCGCCCATAAAAAACATAATATCGGGATTTTTACTCAAAACGTCCTTATCCATCCTGTTTAACATGTCTAAAGATGTATGCCCACATTTTCCGGCAGGAATTGGTAAAACTTTCATGCCGGCATTCGTAAGACCTGTTATAACCTGGTTTACATACCCGTTTGGCTGTTCCCAGCCATATTGAGTAATGGAATCACCCAAAAAAGCTATTTTTATGGGTACGGATTTTGTTTCTTGTTTTATAAACAAAGCAAAACTTCCTATCAAAATTAAAACTAATACTATAAATTTTATTAAATCTTTTTTCATATTACTATTTTAGTTCTACTTATAATTTTTGGCAAATAGCAAATTCTTACTTACGCATTAGGGTAATGTCGAAACCTCGTTTTTTATCAATATTGCATTTGTAAACATTAAAGAAAGGAACAATTATGCCGGAATTTTCAACTCCGTTTTCTGTCAAACAAAGTGACAGAAAATTAACAAAAGAAGAATTAATAAGAGCAATAAGATTTAATATTGCGGCAGAATATGAAGCAATCCAGATATACGAACAATTATCCGAATCTATTGACAATGAAGACGTTAAAAAAGTATTAGATGAAGTTGCCGAAGACGAAAAAGTTCATGTCGGTTGTTTTAAAAAAGCTTTAGATATTCTTTATCCGCAAGAACAGGACTATATTAAGCAAGGTGAAAAAGAAATTTCCGACTTGCTTAATAAATAAATTTGTATAAACAGAAATTTGTCGGTTACCGAAATTATGCTCTTGAAAAGACTTCGGTGCCGACATCTGTTATTACATTTTCGTGGAAATATGCACAAGAACCAATCATAGCAGCATTATCAGTGCAATATTTCATTGCCGGAATATAAATTTTATACCCTTTTTCGGCTAATGATTTTATTTTTTTCCTTAAATCTGAATTAGCAGCAACACCGCCCGCCAAGACGATTTGATTCATTCCGAATTTTTCCGCCGCTTTTAAAGTTTTTTCCGTTAAAATACCTGTAATATGTTCCCTGAAACTTGCTGCAACATCAGCTTTATTATAATCCGGATTTTCTGCCTCAAGTCGTTTGGTCAACTGCAATACGGCTGTTTTTAATCCGGAAAAGCTAAAGTCAAATTCTTCGGTTTTTGCTTTTGTAAACTTAAATGCGAAAAGATTACCGGTATCTGCAAGTTTATCCAAATTAGGTCCTCCCGGATAAGGTAAACCTAAAAGTCTTGCAACTTTGTCAAAAGCTTCACCAGCCGCATCGTCAATTGTTTCGCCTAAAATTTCATTATCAGAATAACTTGCAACTTTGATAATTTGAGTATGACCGCCGCTTACTAAAAGAGCAATAAATGGCGGCTCCAAATCCGTATCAATGTAATTAGCACAAACATGTGCATTCAAATGATTTATGCCTATAAAAGGCTTATCAAAAACTAATGATAATGTTTTTGCGGCATTCATTCCGACAAGAAGAGAACCGACAAGTCCCGGACCGACTGTAGAAGCAACTGCCGTCAAGTCCTGCGGGGCAACACCGGATTCTTCCAAAGCTTTTGCAATAACTTCATTAACAGCCTCTAAATGTTCTCTTGCTGCAACTTCCGGTACAACACCTCCAAATTTCATATGCGTTTTTATTTGTGAAGCAACTATATTTGATAAAACTTCACGACCATTTTTAACAACCGCACAAGCCGTTTCATCGCAGCTTGATTCCAAAGCTAAAATAACTGAGCCTTCTCCGATAACAACTTCTTTATTGCTGAGAGGCGTTTTTAAGGTTTTTATTGTCATTGTTCTTTCTTTCTTCGACATATTGATTTAAAAATTGTATGTTGTTTTCTGCTTCTTTTTGTATTGCGGCACGACATAATTCAAGATTTTCTTCCGTGAAAAATGATAACTCTTGAGGTGTTTGAAAAGGAATATATTTTGAACAAGCTTTATTTAAAACTGACATTCTGTATCTTCGATTGTATGCTTCTAAGCGGTATGCCCTCATCTTTTCCTGTTCTTCCTTTGTCAGATTAGGATTTATGATATCTGAAAAAACAGGTGCGGCAGATAAAATAAGACAAAATATAATTAATAATTTTTTCATATTATTCTCCTAATAATACCTTAGTTTAAGGTTGTGTCGCAGTCAAATTTATTAAATTTCTGCAATCACCAACGGAAAAAACTCCCCGTCCGTGCCTCTCTTCTATTTTATCCCAAATTTTTGAAATTTTTTCAAATTTAACTGTATCATTAAAAAGTAAAAGTTGTTTTGCATCTTCATCTTTAAACCCGCCTGCATAAACACCCGAGGAACGATATAAAATATTGGGAGAATATATTTGATTGAATAATTCAACCGCTTTTTTATTTAGTAAATATTCCGCATTTGTAGGATTTTCGATGGTTTCTGTAGCAGATAAAATTCTAAAATCTTTTGAACGCAGCATCACTGTAATTTCTGTTGTCGAAAGGTTATACTTTCGCATTTTTCTGCAAGCGTTATGCAAATGCTCTAAAATACTATCCTTTAAAAAGTTTTTATCGTTTGTAAATGTCTTGAAAGAAGAAGTTTTTTGTATTGATTTCGGCTTAACAAATTCACCGTTGACGGGCATAACATCTTCTCCTTGAAGACTAAATTTTAATTCAAGCCCTCTTTTTCCTAAAAAATGTTTAAAAAATTCTTTATCTTTGTTTAAAATATCTCCGGCGGTATAAATACCGTGACTTTTGAGCAAAGATGCCGTATTTCTGCCTATGCCCCATATATTTTCAATTTTATAATCACAAATTTCATTTTCTATATTTTCAAAAGGAATAAAATAATAACTGTTACCGTGTTTTGCTCTGTCAGCAGCTATTTTACATAAAATTTTAGAATTAGCGATGCCAATAGATACAGGAATTCCTGTTTGTTCCAATAAAATATTATGAAACATTTTTGCAAGTTCTGAATATCCGTCAGTACCATAAACTTTATGTAAATACGTTACATCTAAAAAAGCCTCATCTATTGAATAAACCTCCATTTTAGGGGAAAAATCTTTTAAAACTGCCTGTACTCGCTTTGATATTTGATGATAATATTTTAAATCACCCGATAAATATATTGCCTGCGGGAACTGTTTTTTTGCCATAAAAAGCGGAATACCCATAGAAATACCAAGTTCTTTTGCCTCATTTGACCTTGAAACAACACATCCGTCACAATTGCTTAATACGCATACAGGCTGCCCTTTCAAAGACGGATTTCTTAATATTTCACACGAAACAAAAAAATTATTACAATCTGCTAAAGCTGTTATTCTTTTCATAATTAATCTCACAATTTAAAATTTTTAGAAAAAACAGGCGAATGTTTTATGGAAGGGGGAGGTATTCGCCTGCGTGACGTAATTTAAACTTTTCTGACTATACCTTTTACAACTCCGAAAATTTCTAACGATTCTTTCGGTCTTAAAATCGGATAATTGGGATTTGCAGGTTCAAGCCAGCTTTCGGAACCTTTTTTTCGCAATGTCTTTAAAGTAAAACCTCCGTCAATAAAGGCTAATACAATATCACCGCTTTTTGCCTGAGAACATTTGTTTACAATAACGGTATCTCCTTCAAAAATTCCTAAATCCACCATTGAATCACCCGATACGGTGAATAAAAACGTTGAAGGCTTGTCTATTTGAAATTCTTCATCAAGAGAAACTCTTTGTTCGGAATAATCTTCTCCTGAAGAAGCAAATCCTGCTCTTACCGGAGAGAGCATTTTGACCGCACCGAATAAATTTTTATTAATTCTGTATCTTTTATTTTCTTCAATAATAAGATTTTCCTCTTTAAATTTATTGAAATACTGCCAAACGGAATTTTTATGTTTAAAACCAAAACTTTTAGCAATAACATCAAAGCTCGGCAAAACATCTTTTCCGTAAGTTTCTTTTAATTTTTGAAAAAAATCTTTTTGTTTATCTGTAAGCATATTTTTATTATAGACGTTCGTCCATAAAAATGCAAGTATTATTTTTTAAAATTAAAACTATTACAAACATGTTAAGAGTTTGCCAAGTACAACAGAATGTTGTCTAATATTTTTATATAGTGGTAAATTGTGAGATTTATACTCTAAAAGCAAATAGTCTTGTTGAAAAAACAAGATAAACAGACAACACACTGAAAAGAAAAATGTATATAAAAACTCTGCAAATCGATAATTTTAAATCTTTTGCAAACGAAATGACAATTCCGTTTTTGCGAGGGTTTACTACGATTTCCGGACCAAACGGCTCGGGAAAAAGTAATATTATTGACAGTGTTTTATTTGCATTAGGTTTATCAAATACCCGTTCTTTAAGGGCTGAAAAAATTTCTGATTATATATCTACTCACAATTTAAAGAAAAATGAAGCATTTGTAAAAGTAACTCTCGGGTTTGACAATCCCATAAACGGAGATATTTCCGTTGCAAGAAGAATAAGAAAGAATTCGCAAGGTTATAACAGTATTTATTATTTAAATGATAAAGTCTGCACGTTAAGTGATATTCATTTTGAACTTGAAAAACACAATATAACTCCAAACAGCTACAATGTGGTTATGCAAAATGATGTTATGGGTATTGTAAACGGTTCGGACGGCGACAGACGTAAAATTATTGAAGAAATAGCTGGAACTGCTGAATTCGACCGTCAAATCGAAAAAGCAAATAATGAACTTCAAGTTGTTGAAACAAGGGTTGAGCAGACGAATATTGTTCTTGAGGAACTTTCAAAAACCATTGAAAGATTGTCACAAGAAAGAGAAGTTGCTTTAAAATATGAAAGTCTAAAGAACGAAAAAACAAATCTCGAAAGTCAGGTTACTGCCGTAAAATACTTTGATATTATGAAGTCAACCGAACGTGTACACGAAAGTATTTTAGAGTTTGGAAAACGTAAAAAAGAAAAAGAATTTGAATTAAAAAACATTGAAGAAAAACTGGAGAAAATAAAAGCTGATTTTGCTCAATTGCAGGAAAAAGTAAAAGCAAACGGTGAAGCCGAGCAGCTTGAAATTATAAGAAATATAGAAGAAATAAAGGGTAAAATAGACCGCAAGCAAAATGCGATTGACCAAGCTGATGTAACGATACATAATAATGAAAAAAGAACTATTTTTGGACTTCAAAACGGTATTGAATCCGCAAATGAGAAAATTTTAAAAAGTGAAGAAACAATAAAAAATCTTCAAAAGGAAATAGAGGGGCTTAATTATTCATTAAATGCCGAAAATGCGGAATTACAAAGAATTTTAACGGAATTATCGGGACTTAATCAAACAGCGGAAGCGTTTATTGCCCAAAGGACAAATCTTCAAAAAGAGTTAGATACTTTACGAGTTGAAGAACTTGATATTGAAAAGAAGGTTTTGCCTCTTGAAAACTCTTTAAAATTAAATCAAACGACAATTGAAACCTCTAAAAAAACTATTGAAGAACTGACTAATTTTAAAAACAATTTTAAAGGCGACAAAGACAAACTTGAACTTGAAACAGCTGAACTTGAAAAAGAACTAAAAGATTATAAAACAATTCAGGAAAATTCCATAATTGAGCTTGAAAATCTCAAAAATGAATTGAATGATAAAGCTCGTGATATTCAGCTTGCGACAAGAAAAGTTGTTACTCTTGAAACACAGAAAAACGTATCTGACAGTTTATCGGACAGAGCAAATGACACTATTTTAAATGCACATTTGGAAGGTGTTCACTCAAGCCTTATGAATTTAGGTTCTGTTGACGAAGAATATTCCACCGCACTTGAAGTTGCGATGGGCGGCAGAATGAGAAATATTGTTGTTGACGACTCTGATACGGCAAAAATTGCGATTGAACTTTTAAAAACCGCAAGAGCCGGAACAACGACATTTATTCCGCTCAATAAAATAAAACCCGCACCGAATTCTTTGAATTTGCCGAGAGAAAGAGGCGTTATTGATTTTGCAATAAACCTTGTAGATTTTGATGATATTTATCTTGATGCATTTTATCTTGCATTGGGTGATACGTTGATTGTGGAAGATTTTGAAGTTGCTAAGCGATTGCAGGGTAAATACAGAATGGTTACTCTTTCTGGAGAACTTTTTGACAAATCCGGAGCAATCACAGGCGGTGACAGAAGAAAAACAGGCGGGTTAAAATTTGCTTCTAACAGTGAAAACGAACTTAATCAGTGCAAAGCAAGACTTAATGAACTTGAAAAGAATTATCATGAGCTTGAAATAAAGAAGTCAAAGATTGAAGAGCGTCAGATAAGAATAAGACAAGATTATTCCAATGCAATGAATAACTATAATTCCGCAAAGTTTGAGTTAAAAAATCTTATTAAACAAGGTGAAGAAGTTGACGGAAAAATTGAAAAATTAAAACTTGATATTGCTTCGGCAGAACCGCAAATTGTTTCTGCGGAAAAACAACTTGATGTATTTGAAATTAAAAGAATTGACCTTAATGAAAAAATGGTTAAACTCCAAGATGAAATAGCAGAAATTGAAGCAAAAATGAGTGAAGGAGAACTTCGTAAATTAAAAGAAAAAACTTCTGAAGTTGAAGCTCGAATTAAATCTATTGAATCAAAAATAATGTTCAAAAATAATGAAATTATTCAGCAAAATAATCATATTGAATTTCAAAAGACCGTTATTGCCGATAATAAAGATAAAATCAAAGCAACACTTGAGCAGAATAAAGCTCTTGAGCAAGATAAAATAAGATTTGCGGAAGACATTAAAGTTCTTAATGAAGAATTAAAAATAAAAGAAGCAAAGCGGGAAGAATTAGGAGAAAAACTTAAACAATTCCAAGAAGAACGGGATGCTGTTCAAAAAGAAATGTTTGAAAATGAAAAGAACAGAAATATTTTAATAAATGATTTGGCAAGGATAGGAGAACAAATCGAATCATTCAGAGCAAGAAGACGAGAACTTGAACCGCAGTTTGAAGCAGTAAAGAAGGAATTGCAAGAAGCGGGAATAGACACATCTGCACTGAAAGCTCCTGAGATGTCCACAGAAGAAATTACGGCAAAAATACAAAGGCTTCAAAAACGTATGGATGATTTGGGACTTGTTAATATGCACGCTATAAAAAGCTATGAAGAACAAATGACAAGAAAAACAGAACTTGATGAAAAAATTTCTGTTTTAACAAAAGAAAGAAACGAAATTCTCCAAAGAATGACAGGTTACGGAGAAGATAAAAAAGAAGCCTTTATGACAACATTTAATTCAATTAATAAGAATTATAAAGAAATTTTTGAGCAGCTTGCAGACGGTGATGGAACATTGATTTTGGAAAATGAAAATGACCCGTTTGCAGGAGGCATGACCATGCTCGTAAAACCGAGAGGCAAAGATAACAAAAAACTCGTACAGCTCTCGGGCGGTGAAAAAGCTTTGACAGCACTTGCTTTGGTCTTTGCTATACAAAGATGTGCACCGGCACCTTTTTATGCTTTTGATGAAGTTGATTCAAGTTTGGATGGAATTAATGTTGAAAAATTAGCTTCAATTATTAAAGAACAATCAAAAAATACGCAATTTATAGTAGTTAGTCACAGGAAACCTATGATAGAATCAGCTAATAGGACAGTAGGTGTAACTCAAAAAGAAAAAGGGATAACAAAAGTTACAGGAGTAAAATTAAGGGATTAATATGGATAATACCGCAGAAAATTTTTATAAAACAGATAATCCGATGCCCGAAACAGAAGAAAATATATTGGATATAGAAACTCCGGAGGACTCGGCGGACGGTATTGCACTTTTGGTGTCAATGGCGAAATCGGGTAAAATAGACCCTTGGAACATTGATATTGTAGATGTTACCGATAAATATCTTATTCAAATGGCGGAAAAGAAAGCTTCTAACCTAAAAAATACAGGCAGAACAATTTGGCTTGCATCTGTTCTGTTAAAATTGAAATCAAATGTTCTTGTAGGATTAGACCCAATGGATTTTGATTCAATTATGGCACAGGAAAATTTTGAAGAATATAATGATGACTTTGAAGCAGATTATAACGTTGAACCTGTCAGAAAAAATAATGTAGTATCTATTGACGAAGCTCTTAAAAGAAGATTAAGCACAAGACTTAACCGTAAACGTACAGTTACATTACAAGATTTGATTAAACAATTAAAATTCTATGAAGAATTGGATAAAAAACAAGCCTTAAAAAATACTCTTGAAAGAGCAAAAAAACGGGCTCGTTCTTATGCCAATTTCTCTGCAGAAGATATTGTAAATCTTGCACACGAAGAATATATTGATAAAACTGTTGAAAAAATAAAAGTAAAACTTGAAAATATATTCCTAAAATCCGAAAAAGT
>JBJEGL010000148.1:0-2549 GCA_051875035.1 Candidatus Gastranaerophilaceae bacterium
TCAGGAGTTTATATGTTGGGTGTTGCTTCGATTGATGAAGCAATGCAGCTTCGTGAAAATAAAATTACCGCCCCAATATTAGTACTCGGGGCTTCTCCTGTATGGGCTTTTGATTGGGCTGCCGAAAATGATATTTCTCTTTCTTTGTTTTTACAAGAACACATTGATGCGTGCAAAATTACTTTCCAAAAAACGGGTATTAAGCCTAAAGTACATATAAAACTTGATACGGGCATGAATAGAATAGGTGTTTCTCATGAAAATGCAGTTTCTTTGATAAAAAAGGTTCAAAGTTCTGATTTTATTGAGCTAAAAGGAATTTTTACGCATTTTGCGTGTGCGGAAGATTATGAAAAAACACAACAACAAATTGCTATTTGGGATGATGTTTTATCTAAGGTAAATACAGACGGATTACTTCTTCACTGTGCAAATACGGCAGCGTTGATAACTTTTCCTCACATAAATTACAATATGGCTCGAGCTGGTATCGGTATTTACGGTTTGCAGCCTGATTTAATTCCCGGATTTAATAATCCTCCGGAACTTATTCCTGCAATGTCGTTAAGAGGTCGTATTGTTAACATTCATAATGCTCATGCAAATTCCGGAGTAAGTTATTCTCATAAGTATGTCACAACTAAAGAAACGTTAATAGCAACTGTCCCAATCGGATATGCTGACGGTGTATCAAGAGGTTTATCAGGTAAAATTTGCGGTATTTTGCACGGCAAAAAAGTTCCTCAAATAGGAAATATTACAATGGATCAAATGATGTTTGATATTACAGGTGTCGACGCACAAGAAGGTGATATTATAACATTACTTGGTAATGACGGAGAAGAAAGCATTTCTGTCAACGAGTGGGCGAATATTTTAAATACCATAAACTACGAATTAATTTGCAGATTAAAAGTCCGTCTTGCGAGAGTTTACACAAGATAATCAGCATTTATTATTGCTTATTCCCCAATTTAGTTTTTGTTTTAAAACAGAATAAAAGCTTTGATTATTTAAAAGCAGTAATCTCGCTTTATTTCGATGTTTTCTTATTGTAATAATTCCTGTTTCAGGAACAGAATAAGTATTTTGTCCGTCAGCGGACATTTTTAATCTTCTTGTATTATCGGCTGAAGTTATTTCTATTTTTTCATTTGATGGAATAACCAATGCTCTTGCATTGAGAGAATGTGGACATATAGGAACTATTATAAATGCATTTAATCTCGGAACTAATATAGGTCCACCGGCAGACATGTTATAAGCAGTAGAGCCAGTTGGAGTAGAAATTATCAAACCATCTGCTATATAATCACAAATGCAATTTCCGTTAACCGAAACAAACATTCGTGCTGTTCTGGAAAAATTATCACTTTTTATAACTATATCATTTAATGCACTTAATCTTCCCGGAGAAGCAGACAACATAATTCTTTCTTCACAATTATAATTGCCTTCTAATATTTGATGAATAGATTTTTTGATTTCGTTAGGAGAAGATTGTGCTAAAAATCCCAATCTTCCTAAGTTGATTCCAAAAACAGGAACAGAAAATCGGGCATAATATCTTGCTGCTCGAAGAAGGGTTCCGTCCCCGCCTGCTACAATTGCAAACGTTATAGTACTGTCTAATTTCTCAATTGTTGTGATTGAATAATCTATTTTAGCATCATTAAGTGTATTTTTTATTGCTTCTATTGCTGTTTCGTAGCCGGAAGAATTTGAATTATAGATAACACCAACTTTGTTTAAAGATATTTGATTTTCTTTATTATTTACAACCATATTATAAATTATATTCTATACTGTTCATTTTGACAAATATATTTCCGCATATACTGGAAAATGATCGCTTCCGATGTTTTTACCGATTTTAAAACTATTAATCCCAAATTCTTTTGTTACAAAAATATGGTCAAGCGATATCCTCATAAAAAAAGGATGAAACGCTGCCCATGTAGGCTTTAAAATACTGCCTGAAGGTTTTAACCCTGCGTTTTTTATAAAGTTTTTATAGTTATATGAAAAAAATGATGAATTAATATCACCAACAACAATCGTCGCTCTCTTTGTTGATTCAATATAAGAAGAAACATTTTCAAGCATTTGTCTTGTATTTTGAAAATATTCTTGAGAAATTGGTGGTGTTGTATGAATAGCAATCACCTCAAATTCATTACCTTTATATTTGCATATTGCAGAAATAAGAGGTATACTAAGATTTCCGGCATACATTTTTTTAATTTTTATTATTGGAATTTTAGAATAAACAGCTATGCCAAAGTTTCCTTCACCACTAACTTCATAAGTATAAGGATATTCATTTTTTACAGTATATAATTCACTGCTCCAAGTATCATCAATTTCTTCTACCACAATTATATCCGGAGCATTTTTAAGTAGCTCTTGTCGTACTTTCTCATACCTTTTATTTTGGGTTAAAATATTAATTTGACATATTTTCATGTCAGACTCTTTTTGTGGAAAATAAATATTGATATTTCCTAATACCGGAAAGATATTTATAATTACTAAAATAAAACCTAAAT